>CAZIXY010000001.1:0-42725 GCA_964543315.1 uncultured Desulfobacteraceae bacterium
GATCGCCTCGCACTTTCTGAACGTGAGCCTGCCTTCCTTGTCGCATCCCTGTTCAATGGTGAAAATCGCCGGCTGCCTTGGAGGCAATGCCCGAAACTCTTCCTCCCTGTCAAAAAGGATTTTTATCGGCTTCCGTGTCTTCAGGGCAAGCTGAATCGAAATGAATTCATAGATATCCGTATCAAGCTTGGTCCCGAAACTCCCTCCGACAATGGCATTGACAACCCTGATCTTTTTGCCCCTCAGTCCTATCTGGGAAAAATAATCCGTAATTCTCCCGATGTGTCCAAAAATGACGTTTGTTTGATTGTAAAGGGTCAGGTTATTGTTATTATCGAACTCCGCAACGCACCCGCTCGTTCCCATGCAACACTGGTTTACCCAGGTTGTACTGACATTATCCTTCGTTATGTAAGCCGAATCCTTGCGGCCCTGCTCTATATCCCCGGCCGCAAATTTCCAAGGCAGTGGAAGTATGTTGCTCTTGACCGGTCTTCCTCTGGCGTCTACCTCATGCACAAGCGGGGCGTCCTCCTTCATAGCCTCGAATGGATCAAACACGGCGGGCAGTTCCTCGTACTCCACCTCAATCAGATCCACCGCCTCCTCCGCGATCTCCGGAGTAATGGCCGCGACCGCGGCCACTTCGTCTCTGAACTGCCGCACCACATCCTTCTTGAGCACCGTTTGATCCTTGAGGAATCCGACCCTGACGTCCGGGATATCCTGACCGGTCAAAACCGCCCTAACGCCAGCAAGCTTTTCCGCCTTGGAAGTATCAATGCTCTTTATCCTTGCGTGTGCGTATTTGCTGTAAAGTATTTTTCCGTACAGCATCCCGGGGCGTTTTAAGTCATCAATATAGACCGCCTTGCCCGTTACTTTATCCGCTTCTATTGTTCTTGGAACACTCTTTCCCACAAATAGATGATCAGACATCTTATCCTCCTAGGGGTCTTTGCTTCTCTATTTCATCGTTTTGGCCGCCATCTCAATGGCCTCGACAATCTGAACGTATCCGGTGCAGCGACAAAAATTTCCCGCAATGCTTGTCCTTATGTCATTCTCCGTTACGTCTAAATTCTGATCCAAAAGAGCCTTTGCCGATAGAATCATCCCGGAGGTGCAATACCCGCACTGGACGCCATTGTTTTCAAGAAAGGCCGTCTGAATCGGGTGCAGCGTGCCGTCCTTCTCCGCGACTCCCTCAATCGTCGTTACCGACTTGCCTTCGATCTCATAAATGGGGTACAGGCATGAATTTACGGCGTCTCCATCAACGATAACCGTGCATGCGCCGCATTCACCCACACCACACCCTTTCTTGGCTCCGGTCAATTCAAAATACTCCCTCAATGTTTTTAAAAGTGACCAGGTAATAGGCACTTCGGCTGTTACGGGATCACCATTCAGGGTAAAAGAAACCGATACCTTTTTCATCTTCAACTCCTTTTATTGGTTTGATCGAGCAATTTCGAAATTAAAAGATCCGGGGATTTTTCAAGGGACAAACCCCGGATAAATACTTCCGGCTTGTGCGCCTTTAACGGTTCCCAATATTTTCAGCAGCAAGCCTTGCCATGCGAACCACATAGACTTCTATGATCTCCTTCCGATGCCATGCCAGACCCCGCAGGCTGTCCCTGAGTGAACAGCATTCCGGGGATGCCGAAATTTTGCCCGCCTCCCTTAAGACCTCATCGGTTAAGGGCTTTCCTTTTAGGAACTCTTCGGCGTTGTACGCCCTGACCGGCGTTGGTGCGGCAACTGTCAGTGCGATTCTCGCGTCGGAAATCGTGTCCCCATCCAGGTTGAGAGACACGGCAATCCCCAACAGAGGGAGATTCATCGCCTTTCTTCTTGAGTGTTTCCAATAGGCGCTCCCGAAATGTTCCATTTTACCGGGTATTTCAAACTCAACGAGGACCTCGTCTTGTTTCCGGGCAGTTTTATAGGTACCGGTAAAGAATTCGGAGAGGGGTACGCTCCTTCTTCCTTCCGGACCTTCCAAAATCACCTTGGCATCCAGCACCAGCAGCGGCCCTGCGGTATCCGCCGACGGAGCTGCATTACAGATATTCCCACCTATAGTCGCCACATTCCTTATTTGTACCGATCCAATACGGGAGGCGCCTTCCTGCAAGGCGGTCAGTTCCGCTTTGACTAATGGCGACTGCTCCAACATCCTGTGAGTGGTCAGGGCCCCGATATGATACCCACCGTTTTTCTTAATATATCTGAGTTCCTTTATCCCTACCAGGGAAATCAAAACCTCCGGAGCCTTCTTCGTGTTCCTGATCTTGACCATCACATCGGTTCCCCCTGCAATCAGAGCCGCCTTTTTTCCATACTTCTTCAAAAGGCTGAATACCTCTTCCAAACTCTCAGGCTTTTCATAATCATATTCAATCATTTCTAAACCCCCTCATCAGGACAAGCATGTCTGCGTGCTGCGCACAGGTAGGCCGGTAAATCAGCAATCCAAATCTAATCTTCCCTGTTATCAAAGACCCGCTTGCTCTTTCGTTCCGATCTCGGTAAAGATCCGTAGTCAACCAGTTCAATGGAGCCACTTACCATAATTTGTTTTTTTATTTCTCCGGCTATTTTCTTTGCCAAATTCTCATCCTGACTGCCGTCAAAGCCCTTTTCACGTTCCACCTTCACCGTCATATAATCCTTGCCGTCGGACTTTCTTTCCAGGATAATCTGATATTCACTCCCGATCCCTTCGATCCCCGACAAAACATGATCAACCTGTCCCGGATAGATATTGACGGCACGAAAGATGATCATATCATCGGAACGGCCCAACAGACGATCATGCCTTGGTAGAATAGATCCGCAGGGACACTGACCGGGAATCAATCGGGTCAGGTCCCTTGTCCGGTAGCGAATCAGGGGGGCTGCTTCCTTTTTCAAGGTTGTCACCACCATTTCCCCTGTCTCCCCTTCGGGCACGGGCTCGAGTGTCTCCGGATCCAGGATCTCAAGTATATAATAATCGGCCCAGTAGTGGATTCCCGTGTGGTGGACACAGTCCAATCCTGTTCCGGGGCCGTAAAGCTCGGTCATTCCCGGGATGTCGAACAAATGTTCGATACCCAAAAGCTCTTTAACCTGATCTCTCATGGCATCACTGGACCGCTCTGATCCAAAGATCATTTTCTTGACATGTATCTTATCCCTGATGTCGCGCCTGTACACCTCTTCGGCCATCAGCAATCCCATAGAGGCGGTACAGCACATAACCGTGGTCTGGAAGTCTCGCAGGAACTGGCACTGCATATCCATATTGCCGGGACCCGCCGGAATGGCCATGGCGCCAAATTCCTCGCATCCCAGCTGGAAACCGGCACCGGCCGTCCACACACCATACCCAACCGCAATTTGAACCCGGTCTTCGAGTGTCAAACCGGCCATTTCATAACAGCGCGCAAAAAAATGGGTCCAATCCTGAATATCCTTCTGGGTATAGCAAAGGACCTTCCTCTTTCCTGTTGTGCCGGACGACGCGTGAATGCGTACGACCTTTTCAAACGGCACGGAAAGAAGCGGGAAAGGATAACCTTCCTGAAGATCCTTGGATGTCGTGAATGGCAATCTCCCGATATCATCGAGGGATTGGATATCCCCGGGTCCGACGCCCGCGCCGTCCATCTTTTTCTTGTAGAACGGGGATCCGTTATAGGCATGGTTCAAGGTCCACTTTAGTCCTTCAAGCTGCAGTTCCTTCAACTCATCCTGAGTTGCCACTGTGGGCATGAATGTCTTTTTCATTGATTCTTTCACCCCTATGCCAAAAGCAGACAAAATGTCATTTTCCTTTCTTTTATTGTTTTCGCGTGCGTCAGGACGCATGCGTAGAATGATCTATTTAATGTGCCATATTTGGTATAATCAATACTATTTGAGGAAAAATAATTAATAGTATAATACAGACAATACAGGCCGCCAGAAAAAAACTGACGCTCTTGAAAATTGTTCCGAGCTCCACTTCCGGCGCCAATGCCTTGACAACATAAATATTAACACCCACCGGTGGCGTAATGGCGCCCATTGTCGTCACCATTGTCAGGATTATGGAGTACCATATTGGGTCAAAACCAAGGGCCATTCCCAGTGGAAAAAAAATAGGAACCGTCAGAACCAGAAATCCCAACGAATCTACAAAACAGCCACCAATCAGGTAGATCACTAGCACAAACGCCAGAATGACATATGGAGATACCGGCAGGCCGGATGCAAATTCTGCAATCATAAAAGGGAGCCTGGTTACCGCCAAGAAACGGCCGAAAATAATGGCACCCGTCACAAGGAAAAAGACCATCGCGGATATCTTCAGTGTTTCAATCACGGAATTGGCAAAGCCTTTCCATGTGATCCTGCGCTGTGCAACGGTCACAACAAGTGTAAAAAAAACACCTACCGCCCCGGCTTCCGTAGGGGTGAATATGCCTAAATACAGACCCCCGATAATCAGAATAAATATAATGACTGCTTCAACGACCCCTGTAAGTGATTTTATCTTATCCTTTAAATGTGACCTTGGGCCTTCCGGGCCATATTTCGGATTGATTCGACAGAGGACAAAGATGGTGAGCACAAAAAGACTCCCCAGGATAATAGCGGGCAGAATACCGCCGAGGAAGAGTTTGATAATGGATTGCTCTGTTTGCAGACCTATAACAATGAGGACCACACTGGGAGGCATAACCGTCCCCAGGGTGCCTCCTGTGACGATGGTGCCGCTGCTCAACATGTCGTCATAATCATACTTTTGCATCTGTGGAAGAGCCACTTTCCCCATGGTAGCAGCGGTGGCCGTATTGGAGCCGCAGATTGCAGCAAAAAGCTCATCAGCGCCTATTGTGGCTATAGCCAGCCCTCCGCGCCAATGACCAAACCACTTATAGGCCGTATTATAAAGTCTGTCAGCGATACCCGAGTTGAATGCGAGATATCCCAGAAATATGAAAAGTGGTACAACCGTGAGGCCGTAACTGGAAAACGTGGACCAGATATCGTTTCCCACCATGTTAACAGCTGCCTGGAAAGAGACCACATACCAGAATCCGCAGAAACCCACAATGCCCATAGCAAAACCAACAGGCATGCCCAAAAAAAATAGAACCGCAAGGAGGATAATGATCCCGATAATGCCGGTCAGAGTTAAACTCACCTTTCCTCCTCCCCTGTTTTAAATATGGTCTCCAAAAATTGTGTTAAAAAAACCAGGGAGAGCGCAGCGCACCCCAAGGCGGCCCCGTAAGTAAAAGGGTAGTAAATGATTAGAAGGGTCTCGGTAACCTGTCCTGTCTCCCGAAGGATGTTTGCATATTTGGCTATTTGCACTGCCGCCACGCAGAAAAAGATCATACAGATTATGCTGTTTATACTATGAAGAATCCTTTGGATTTTCTTTGAGAACCCCAGTACTAGAATATCAACAGAGATATGCCCCTTCCTGATTTGGGTGTACCCCAGAGCAAAAGCAGTTACAATAGCTCCAAAGTAGCCCATCAGTTCATAAGTTCCTCTGATCGGTCCCCATATTAGTCGAAGAAAAATATTCGCGCACGTCAATACGATCATTGCCGATAAAAAAACTCCGGCTATCCACATCAGAATCTGATTGACTACCCTGCAAAAATTTTCAAGGAACGCCATCCCCTACTCCAATCCTTATCAAAACATAAAAGCTAGACCTGCATAACTCATGACCATTTTAATCCGTAATAAGCATCCGCTTATAAACCAGGGTTAAATATTTTTAGGTGGCTGCACAAAAAGGCGTATAACCTCTTTAGTGCAACCACCTTTTTTTTACTGACCGGAATACATTTTTGTAAATCCGACAATATCATCAACAATGGCTTTAGCCGGAAAGCCTTTGGCTTTAGCATCCGCAATCCACTTTCCCGTAATGGGCTTGAGCAAATTATCCCATTTATCTTTTTCCGTTTTTGAAAGTTGGATCACTTCAACGTTATGGGTTTTTTTCGACCACGCCATGGATTCATTTACATGATTATCCATATAGACACCCGTCCATGCCGACTGCTGGGGACCCAGCTCTTCCAATACCTTTTTGACATCCTGTGGCAGGCTGTTCCATTTTTTCATATTCATGACAACAGCAAAGGGGATAACACCAACGTTGATCATTGTCACATAACGGCATAACTCGGCAAATTTGAAATCCTTCATGACTTCCAAGGATGAGATCAGTCCTTTGACGGTTCCTTTTTGAAGTGCTTCCGGTGTTTGGGGCATCGGCATTCCTACAGGATTACCACCCAGGGTCTTGAGCACCACACCGGCACTTCCGGGAGCTCTAAGATCTAATCCTTTTAGGTCGGCAAGGTTCCTTACCGGAACTTTGCTCATAATATTAAAAGGTGCCGTGGTGAACATCGTAAGGACCTTTACTTTTTCAAACGCTTTCGGTTGGTACTTTTTATAAAGATCCCATAAGACAAGGCTTGAAACCGTTGCACTTGGGGGATTAAGCGGCAGGGCAGTGGCGTTTGTCACAACAAACCTGCCCGGCTGGTATGCCATGCACAGGCAACCTATATCAGCGGTGCCTGCAATCACTCCATCCATCATAGCCTTAGCCTTAAGCAGGGTCCCTCCCGGGAATGTCTTAATGGCGACCTTTCCATTGGTACGTTTTTCGACCTCCTTTTTCCACCTCTCCATCTGGACACATGGGAAAGTTGGAGCAGGTGGGAAGTTGGCATAATTCAGTTTGATCGGCGCCGCCGCGGCCGGCGCGGACATCCAGGTTATTGCAAAAACCATTGCTAAAAAAACTCCTGCCAGTATAAATCCTATTTTTCGTCTCATGTCTCAGACCTCCTTATTGATGGAAAACCCGTTAACTTCATCGTCACGATAAATTCTCCTTTCACCCCCTTTCTCTCACATTCAAAATCTTAAAGATTTACTGTTTGCTAAATCCGCTCCTCATTTAAAAGATACTCGGCTCCGCATATTCTCCGTAGACATCCCTGAAAACATCTGCCATTTCCCCAACAGTTGCATAGCACTTACAGCACTCAACCAAACAGGGCATAACATTCTTCTTTTCCCCGGCCGTTTTTTCAAGTGCCTTAAGGGATTCCTTAACGGCCTTATTGTCCCTGTCCCTTTTCAGCTCCTTGAGCCGGTCGATCTGCAATCGCTCCCATTCCTCGTTGTGCTCGTGGAGTTCCACCTCCATGTCGACACCTTCCGTAAATTTGTTCACGCCGACCTTTGTAACCTTTCCCTCCTGGATGTTTTTCTCAAACTCGTATGCCTGTTTCGCCACTTCTCTCTGCACATACCCCGAGGAAACAGCCTCGACCATACCGCCGGCTTTTTCCACTTTTGCCATCTCTTCCAGTATCTTTTCTTCCATTTCCTTTGTCAGGGTTTCAATGAAATAAGAGCCCGCAAGGGGATCCACGGTGTCCCTGAGCCCGATTTCATCCATAAGTATTTGAAAGGTTCGCAGGGATAACAGGGCGGCCCTTTCCGTGGGGATAGTATAGGCCTCGTCAAAGGAACAGAGTGCCGTGGTCTGTGCTCCGGATAGTGCCGCTCCAAGCGCGTAGTAGGCACCTCGCATGATATTATTTTCCGGCTGCTGCTTGGTCATCCCCGAGCCCCCTCCTCCGAAAATTCCGCGGAGAAAAAGGGCCTTTTTGTTCTGGACATCATATCTTTCCCTGAGTAACCTTGCCCACAGTTTGCGGGCGGCACGAAACTTTGCCACGGTCTCCCACAGGTTGCCGTAAATATTCAGGTTGAAAGAAAATCTTCCCACAAAGTCCTCAGCCTTGAACCCCCTGGCCACAACATTGTCAATATATGCGAAGGCGATCATCAATGCGTAGGAAATTTCCTGGGCCGGTGAACACCCCGATTCCCTGATGTGGTATCCCGCCACCGAAACCGGATTGCACCTCGGCAACTCCTTCATGGAGTACTCTATGGTATCGCCAATGAGTCGTACAGCCGGCTCAACGGGATAGATCCAGGCGCCTCGTCCGACGATTTCCTTAAGTATATCGTTCTGCGGTGTTGCTGAAATCTCTTCCTTCTTGTATCCGAATTTTTCAGCCACAGCCTGATACATGGCCAGCATAACGGAGGCAACGGCGTTGATGGTCAGTCCCGTCCCGATACGGTTGAGCTGGATATCCTTGAACGCCATTTCAAAATCCTTGAGCGAATCGATTGCCATGCCCACGCGACCCACCTCGCCTTCGGCCATGGGATTATCAGAGTCATAACCCATCTGCGTGGGCAGGTCGAATGCCACGTTAAGCCCGGTCTGCCCGTGAGAAATCATGAGTTTGAACCGTTCGTTTGTCTCCTCGGGTGTGCCGAAACCCGTGTACTGGCGGGTGGTCCAGTTTCGACTTCTGAATCCAAGAGGGTGAATGGCGCGGGTAAAGGGAAATTCACCGGGATCCGCGAGATCCTTTTCATAATCAAAACCCACCCTTTCAAGGTCCTCCGGGGTATAAACCGGCTTAACCTTTATGCCCGACTGGAGGATGACTTCTTTAATGGCATCCTTTTCATCTTTTATGTAAGTTGCGACTCCCATAAGTACCTCGAATGTTTTAATTTGATGCGTTTTCTTTAATAAAGTCCACAATATCCTGGAAATAACTGCCGCCGGGAAAGATCCCGCTGACACCTATATCCTTGAGAGTGAGAACATCTTTATTCGGGATCACGCCTCCCACAACGACCAGTTTATTCCCTATGTCCTGCTCCTTGACAATTTTCATGAGTTTTTTGCAGATTGGAATATGGGCACCGGACATAATGGAAAGACCAATAACATCAACATCTTCTTGTATGGCCTGGTTAACTATGCCGGGAACTGTTTGATGAAGCCCGGTGTAAATGACTTCCATTCCAGCCTCCCTCATCGCATGCGCAACAACTTTGGCTCCCCTGTCGTGGCCGTCCAGCCCCGGTTTGGCCAGAAGCACCCTTATTTTTCTTTCTCCCATTTATTTTCACTCCCGTAAATATATATACAGCCTTCACGTAAACATTATCGCAGTCAATGGCAGCGCTTCCTTTCCATGATGCGCGGTCTGAGTCATCGTAAAATGTGCATCAAAGATAATAGTCCCTATTTCATGTCTTGTATATCAAATTCCTTTAGGACAACCTCCTGCCCCCTCAGGATATGCTCCTTGACCAGGCTTTCCACCCTGTCGGAGTCTCTTTTTCTGATGTACTTGAGCATCAGTCTGTGATCACGGTTACTCGTCCTGGCCATGCTCTCCACCTCCAGGATGACCTGCCTGAAACGATAGATCTGGTCTTTCAGGTCATTGATTATTTTAATCAACCTGGGACTCTGGCTCAGGGCATAGAGAAGATCGTGAAATTCCGTATTGACCCGCAACAGGGTTTTTTTATCCCCCCTATCGAGATATTTTTGGTATTCGGCGATCTTTTCATCTAAAGGTGCGAGATCTTCCTCCCGGTGCTTGATGGCCGCGAGTCTGGCCGCATAACTCTCCAAAACGCTGCGAATGCCGAAGGTTTCCTCGATGTCAGCCTTTGTTAACCCGGCCACGAAGAAACCTCCTGCAGGATTTTTGCGGAGCAGGCTTTCCCGCTCCAGCTTGTGAATCGCTTCCCTTACAGGGGTCCGGCTGATTCCCAAGGCATCTGCCACACGAATTTCCACCAAACGACTTTCAGGGGCAAGATCACCTCTGACAATAGCCCTCTTGAGGCTCTCATAGACATTCTGGCCAAGCGACCTTCTCTCGGGTAACGCCTTTAATGTCTTGAAATAGGAATTTTCTATTTGTTGATTTCCTCTCACTCCGGCCATATCGTCTTAAAACATCCGCTCCTGAAAAACGGGAATCCCTGGTACAAAATAATTGATTTTATCGGAGGTTGTTTCCTGTCTTGGGGTTCAGGTTTCCATCTGTGGTACCCGGAACCTGCTTTGTCAAAAAAAATGACCTCCATTCTGTTAACTCCAATTCGGAATGCTCACTATATGACCTTATTTTCCTTGAGACGAGCCAGGTCATCATCCGAGTACCCCAGTGCGCCGTAAATTTCCTTATTTTGTTCCCCGAAACGCGGCGGAAAAGAAAGCTTTCGGTCCAGTTGTTCCAGAAATGGGGTCATATTGGGCGGGGGTGGCAAGAGTATTTTTTTCCCGGTGACCGGATCCTGTGAAGACAACAGCCTTCTTTCGACCAAGGGATCGGCGATCACCTCCGGAATGGTCTTTATTTTGCTTATGGGAAGCGTAAGGGAGTTGAATAGGTCAATCAGCTCTTCGGACGTGTGGTTTTTGGTAATATCGCTTATCTCGCGGTTCAAATTCTGCACGTCCCCTATTCGGCCGGCGTTTTTGTCGTATTCCGGCTTGTCCAGATGCTTGAACATCTCCAGGGATACCATGGATTTCCACTGCCGGTCATTTCCCACGGCCATGTAGACAAATCCATTGCTCGTCTGATAGACGGAAACCGGACAGAAAAATTCGTGGGTGTTGCCCCTGCGAGTTATCGCCTTATTGAAAAGCGTGGATAGGGTTATGGGCACCGTCATCCATGATACGGAAGATTCAAACATGGACATGTTGATACAAGACCCCTCCCCTGTTGCCTCTCTCTTGAATAGGGCCTTCATCAGGAGTCCATAGGAATGTTCGCTTGTTCCCATATCCGGAAGTGGGATGCCGACCACCTGGGGGTCTCCGTCAGCCTCGCCGGTCAGATCCATCATGCCCGATCTCGCCTGAAGGATTGGATCATATGCCGCCTCATTGCTGTCGGGACCGAAACCGGTAACGCCGAGCCATATGATATCCGGTTTCAAGGCCTTCATGGACTCGTAATCAACTCCCAGCTTTTTATAGTTCCTGGGAAGCTGGTTGGTCGCAAAGATATCCACATGGAGTTCTTCAATCAGAGAATGGAATATCTTCTGCCCTTCCTGGTCACCCAAATTCAATGTGAGTGCCTCTTTGCCTGAATTTATGCACAGGTAATAGGCGTTCATCCTCTCCTCTCCAAGCACATTGTCACCTATTAGCCTGTTCGGATCCCCGTATACAGGATGTTCAAGTCGGATAACCCGCATGCCGTCTTGCGCCAGCCTGTAAGTCAAATAGGGCAGGACAGTCGCCTGTTCAAGAGATAATACGGTAATGTTTTTGAAAAAATCCATGATTTCCCCCTTTCGGGCCGGAGGCCAGGAATAATAATGGGTTGGTGTTTAATGAAGGGCAACTTCAAATAAGCTTTTCAAGCATTTGTGTACTGTATACAATATGCACTGTCAAGGAATTTTTCCCCGGAAAATTAACGGATGCCACCATTTTTGGATACAAAACAAGGTAGCTGGTCTTGGCTGGAAAAAACCGCCTTAATGCAGTCATTGACAGGGGCTTTGGTAGGGTCCTAATTTTTTAATCTCGCTGGTAAAGTCATTGATTACCCGGGCAAATTTTAATCCTTCTGCCGCGGAGAGCCATTCAAGTCTTATCCTTCTGTTATCTATCCCCAACTGGGTGATCAAATTCTTTAAGAGCATTATCCTTCTTCGAGCCTTGTAATTACCAGCCTGGTAATGGCAGCTTCCCAAGTCTCAACCTCCAACAAAAACACCATCCGCCCCCAAATTAAATGCCTCAGTGATATGTAAGGGGTCAACGGCTCCCGAGCACATTACCCTGATTATCCTCAAGTTGGCAGGGTATCGGATGCGGCTTGTTCCCGCCAGATCTGCCGCCCTATAGACACACCAATTGCAACAAAAACCCACAATTTTCGGTTCAAATGTATTCACGGTTTTACCTTCTTTATATCTTGCACAAATTTGCATATTAGGGTAAGGGCAGGTGTGTGTCAATCTCAAATCTATCAATACGTTTCCAGGAAAAAGCTCTGTTCAGTTAGCTCTATCATTCCTGTGTTTGATGTGATAGCAAAAAAATCGTATCAGTTCATAGGTTCAGAGTACTGATTTCACCGAAAGCCCGCATATTCTTCTGCGCGCAGGTCTGAACCTGGGAATACCTAAGACAAGGAGATGGAAATGGCTAAGCCAAAGATCGCCTTTTATTCATGTGCTTCATGTGGAGGGTGTGAGGAAGCAGTCATTAACCTTGATGAAGATATACTGAACGTGGCGGATGCTGTGGATATCATACAATGGCCTACGATCCTGGATTTTAAGAGGAAGGATCTTGAAGCCTTGGGAGATGGTGAGATAGTGGTGAGCTTCATAAATGGAGCAGTAAGGCTCGGTGAACAGGAGGAAATGGTAAATCTCTTAAGGCAAAAGTCTCAGCTCATAGTCGCCTTTGGTTCTTGTGCTCATTTGGGAGGGATACCGGGTCTGGGTAACCTCTACACGAGGGATGCGATTTTACAAAGGATTTATAAGGAAGTCCCGACTGTTGAAAATCCAGAGGGAATTATTCCACAGGAGAGGACAACCATTGATACTGGCGAGCTCACTCTGCCGGAGTTTTATGATACGGTAAAGACCTTGGGTCAGGTCATCCCGGTGGATTACTACCTTCCCGGGTGTCCACCGCCTTCTCACTTGATAATGAGTGCGTTAAGTGCATTTCTTAAGGGTGAATTACCGGAAAAGGGGGCAGTGCTTGCTCCTGGTAAACCTTTATGTGATACCTGCCCCAGGGCGGAGGAAAGACGGGGGGGAGTATCAATACAGGAAATAAAAAGACCACACGAAATTAAACTCAGCCCCTGGAAGTGTTTTCTTGAGCAGGGGATAATCTGCCTTGGTTCGGTTACCCGCTCAGGGTGCGGAGAAAGGTGCATTAAAGCTAATATGCCGTGCAGGGGGTGTATGGGTCCTGCCGAAGGGACTGTAGATCAAGGGATAAAAGCCCTTTCAGTTATTGCATCCATATTGGGACTTGAAGGAGAAGAAGGGATGACAGAGGAAGAGGTTAAAAAATTACTCGATGGCATTGAAGACCCGGCAGGGACATTTTACAGATTCAGCATGCCCACTTCTCTCCTTATAAGAAGGAAAATGAAATAGGAGGACAGAGTGAGAAAGATAACCATAGACCCGGTAACAAGAATTGAAGGGCATGGGAAGATAGAGATATTACTTGATAAGGAAGGGGAGGTTGAAAGAGCCTATTTTCAAACCCCGGGGCTTCGCGGGTTCGAGAAATTTTGTGAGGGAAGACCGGCCGAAGAGATGCCTAGAATAACGCAAAGGATCTGTGGCGGAAGTTCAACAGCTCACCACATGGCGTCGACCAAGGCCCTTGATGACCTTTTCAAGGTTGAGCCGACCCCGGTGGCAAAGAATATACGAGAATTGATGTACAATGCCTTCATTGCAGAACACCATATTTTGCATTTCTTTTTCCTTGGTGGACCCGACTTTTTTGTCGGTCCGCGAGAAACCGCCAAAGAAAGGAATATCATGGGGGTTATTGCCAAGGCCGGGATGGAAGTGAGAGATAAAATCATAGAGGCAAGGAAAAGGCTGAGAGGAGTTATGGAAGCAATAGGGGGGAAGGTGATTCACCCTGTTTGCGGGCTGCCCGGAGGAATATCAAAACCTGTAACCGAGGAGGAAAGAAAAGACTTTATAAGGGCGGCTGAATACTTAGTAGAATTTTCCGTATTTGTCGCGTTTGACATTTGGGACAATATGGTGCTTAAAAAAAAGGACTATCTCGATTTTATCACAGGAGATGTTTATAAGCAAAGGACCTACTACATGGGTCTGGTGGATGAGAATAATAAGGTAAATTATTACGATGGTCTCATAAGGGTGGTTGACCCAAATGGTAAAGAATTTGCCAGATTTGAGGCTCAGGAATACCCTGATCATATCAGGGAACATGTTGAGCCGTGGACCTATGAGAAATTTTCCTACCTCAAGAACGTAGGCTGGAAGGGATTTGTTAGCGGTGAAGAGAGCGGCGTTTTCAAAGTAGGACCACTGGCCCGGCTGAATGCAGCCGACGGAATGGCGACTCCACTGGCTCAAGAATACTATGAAAAAATGTATGCAGCATTGGGTGAGAAACCGGCACACAATACCCTTGCTTTCCACTGGGCCAGGCTCATTGAGCTGGTTTACACCTCTGAGAGGATGCTGGACCTTGTCGGCGACCCGGATCTTACTTCCCCTGATGTGATAAATATACCGGCCGAAATTCCAACACAAGGGGTGGGAGTGGTAGAAGCACCGGAAGGGACCCTTTTCCATCAATACGAAACTGATGAAAGGGGGATTGTCACAGGGGCCAATTTGATTGAACCCGTGCAAAACAATTCAGCTTCTATTTGTATGTCTATCGAGAAGGCGGCTAAATCGCTTATACATAAAGGCAAGGTCACGGATAGTATTCTCAATATGATTGAGATGGCAATCAGGGCCTATGATCCCTGTAATGCCTGAGCTACCCCCTCACCTCCAGGAAAAATATCAGACTCTACCCTCCAAGTAATGCCTTACACTCCTCGATTAATGGGGGCAAAACCTTTCGATAATCTGCGATTACTCCAAGATCAGAGACCTTAAACATACCTGCATCAGAATCCTTATTTATTGCCACTATAAGCTTTGACTCCGAGCAGCCGGCAATATGCTGCGATGCGCCACGTATCCCGACTGCAATATAAAGGTCAGGCTTTACAGTCTTGCCTGAATCTCCAATTACCATACTTGTTGTGGGCACCCAGCCTTCATCATAAGGCACCGTCGTTGTACCTACAGCACCCCCTAATATCTTGGCAAAATCTTGAAGAAGCTGAAAGCCCTCAGCATCGCCAATTCCTCCTCCGCCGGCAATTATTACCTTAGCGTCCTCGATCTTTATTCCTTCCACCTCTTCTTTTGTTGTGCTCACCAATTTGGTTCTTATTACTGAATCATCTATTGTCACCTTGATATTTTCGACTTCGCCCTTTCTTGAGCTATCGGGTTCAAGTGGTGTCATGGCCCTTGGTTTTATAGTTGCCAACTGCGGCCGGGAATCTTTGGAAACCATCTCTGCAATAGCATTCCCGCCGTAAACCGACCGGGTCTGAACCAAAGTTTTGCTATCCGGATCCATATCAACATTAATGCAGTTCATGAAAGGGAAGCACCCTAATCTAAAAGCTACCCTGCCAGCTACATCGCGTCCCATAGTTGTGTGCCCTAATAAAACAACAGACGGCCCTATTTGCTGACAAGCCTGGGTAATTGCAGCGGTATAGCTATCGGGGTTGTACTCGGACAGCAAGGGGTCATCTGCCAGATAGACATTATCCGCCCCATAGAGGATAGCTTCCTCACCGCTTTCCCGAATATCGCTTCCTATGATGAGTGCGCTTAAGTTTCCGTCAAGTCCTTCGGCCAGCATTTTCCCGACACCCAGCAATTCCTTAGTAATTGCTGTAATCTTCCCCTCTTCCTGTTCTCCGCAGATCAGCACTGCACTATTTTGAGCCATTCGATTCCTCCTTTTTTATATCACTCCGGCCGCTCTCAGCTTCGCTGCCAGATTTCCAGCGACCTCCTCCGGAGCTTCGCCACCGATGATTTCACATTTTCTTCCTCGCTCAGGGATAGAGAGTTTCAGCAGGTTAGATCCTTCGGCACTTGCTCCGATGAGGGAGACATCAGCATTAATATCCTGATTTGACCAAACCGGAATTTCCTTACGCACTGCACTTACGATACCCATTCCAGTGGGTAGGCGAGGCAAGCCAATCTCATTGCTCACAGTCAGTACTGCCGGCAGGGAGACCTCAAATACCTGATGGCCGTCTGGAATTGTTCTTTCAACCTTTAAAAGATTATCATCTAATAGTTCAATATCTTTGGCTAAGCTAATGTGAGGCAGATTTAGTCTCTCGGCTAAGACGGCGCCGACTGTGCCCATACTCCAATCAGCTGCTTCCCTCCCGCACAAGACCAGGTCAAAGGCATCAATTTTCTGTATTGCCTGGGCCAGGATATAAGCTGTAGCAAGGCTGTCCGAACCCGCAAACGCATCATCATACAGGACAATTCCCTCATCAGCCCCCATGGCCAAAGCACGCCTGACCACCTCTTTAGACTCATCAGTTCCTACGGTTATTGCTGTTATCTTGCCTCCATGTTTTTCCTTGACTCGCAGCGCAGCCTCTACTGCTTGAGCGTCATAAGGATTCATCACTAATGGTATTCCCTCAGGTGGAATCACCTGGTTATCCTTAAGCCTAAATTTTTCCGTCGGCATCTCGGGGTCCAGGACTTGCTTAACGCATACCACAATATTCATTTCTCTTTCCTCCTTACCATTTTCCGGTATTCCAATATTCTCCCCGCTGCTTCAGCGGGGATGAGCAAAGCGAACTATCTTGCTTCAGACCTCTATGTGGTTGAGAAGTTGATTGGTTAATTTGACGATCTCTGTACTAAGAGAAAGCAGGTATCCCCAAAAGCTGCTGCCCAATAGTCAACTGGTGTATTTGTGCTGACCCGCCCAGTATCGTAGCTACTATAGCATCTTGATAGTGGTGCCCCACGGGATAGTCATCAACAGTGCCAAAGGCACCATGAATCTTAATTGCCTGAGATGATACCCAGAGCGCCGTCTCTGTACTAAAATACTTGGAGCAGGACATCTCTTTGATATGCCTGATCCCCCGGGTCTTCATATCCGCTACACGATAGGCAAGCCATCTGGCTGCCTCAATCTTCATTGCCATATCAGCGATGACCCCCTGTACCAACTGATGGCCACCTATGGGCTTTCCAAACTGGACTCGCTCCTTGGCATACTTTACACACGAGTCAAGACAACTCTGGGCTACACCAACACAACCGGCGGCCAAGAAAAGACGGGCAGTATCAATACCTCGCAGGGCATCCCTCAAAGCTCGCCCGGTCTCCCCAACCTTGTTCTCCAGGGGTACCTTTACATCGCTGAATCTTAAGTTGCCCTCACTACCACCTCGCCAGCCTAACTTACCTTTTAGAGGCACGCTTGAGAAACCCGGCATACCCCTCTCAATTATAAATGTGGCAAGCCCTTTAAGACCTTTGGCTTTATCTGTCTGGCAAATGACCAAAAGGACGTCACCTATTTCGCCATTAGTAATAAAGATCTTATTACCATTGATGAGCCAGTGGTCGCCTTCTAATACGGCAGTGGTCTCAATCCTGGACGAATCACTACCGGCATTAGGTTCAACTACAGCACCGACCAGAATCGAATCACCACGACACACCGAGGGCAGGTATTTCTGCTTCTGCTCCTCACTACCCGCATCCAAAAGATTAGTTCCCGGTTGGATGCAGCCGCTTGTCGCCGCCTGGGTTATAGCGAGGCTGGCCCAGCAAAGCTGCTCCCAAATAATAGCCGAGGTAAGATAATCAAGCCCCAATCCTCCGTATTCCTGGGGCAAATGTGGAGCTAAGAGTCCCTGTGATGCCAGCTTTTTTATAATCCCAGGGTCAAATTTGTCCTCACGGATATTCTCCTTGAGCGTTGGCAAAATCTCCCGTTCGGCAAACTTCCGTGCCATATCCTGAAACATCTTCTGCTCTTCATTTAGCTGAAAATCCATTCTTTATGCCTCCAAGTATTTTAGTCCTTCTGGACAAGCTCAACAAGGATGCCATGAGTCCCCTTGGGGTGAAGAAAGGCGCTTAATCCCTCGGCACCGGGCATCGGCTTTCCCAGGGCATCAATCCCTTTATCCTTAAGCGAACCAATTTCCGCGTTGATATCATCCACCTCATAGCAGACATGTTGTATACCCTCACCGCGCTTTTCCAGGAATCTGGATATCGGTCCATCTTTGCCAACAGGCTCTAAGAGCTCAACAGTAGCATTCTCTAACTCCACCATGCTTACCCTAACCGTTCCTCCTCCTCCAATTATTGGTTCAGACGATTCAAGCCCAAAGACCGAACGATAAAACTCCCTGGCTTCCTCAAGGTCTTTTACTGCCATACCCAGATGACTAATCGCTTTTAGCATTTATCGCCTCCTAATGATAAGATTTCAATTATGCGGAGAATATATATGAAAATAAGGTTTTTGTGTCAATCCGTAAGCCAAGTATGGTAACAAAGTTGCCTGCTCAAGAGACAATACGGTGATTTTTTTGGGATCCATGATTTTCCCCCTTTCAGGCCCGGGGCCATGAATGATAGTGGGTTGGTGTTGGATGAATGGCAACTTCAAATGAGCAGTTCAAGTCTTTGTGTACTGTATACAATATGCACTGTCAAGGGTTTTTTCGGCGGGTTCCGCGCCTTTTTTTCTGATAGATTTCTACCGCCTTGTTGTGTTCGGAAAGGGTCTCTGAAAAATAATGACTGCCGTCATTTTTTGAAACAAAATACAGGTATTTACTGTCCGCCGGATAAAGAATCGCCTTGATTGCTTCCTTGCCGGGATTTGATATCGGCCCGGGCGGCAGCCCTCGAATGATATATGTATTGTAGGGAGTGCTTTGATTGAGATGCTCTCGTGTAAGATCTCCGTCAAATTTCTTCAGACCGTATATCACCGTGGGATCACTTTCGAGGCGCATGTTTTTTTCCAGTCGATTTAAGAAAACACTCGCAATAAGCGGCCTTTCTTTTGCACGGCCGGTCTCTTTTTCCACGATAGAGGCAAGGATAACCACTTCCTGCATCGTCATGTCCAATTCCTCGGCCCTTTTCCGGAATGGAGCAGTGACCTGCCGGAATCGATTGACCATCGTATCAATTACTGAAATGGCGGGCAATCCTCGGCCGAAATGATAGGTGTCGGGGTACAGGTAGCCTTCCAGCCCTGTTCCGGACACGCCATATCGCTTTGAAATTTCAGGATTTTCTGTAAGTGATAGAAACTCCTTCTTTTTTATAAGACCCCTTTTTTCCAACAATTCTCCTATCTGCATCCTGGTAAATCCTTCGGGGATGGTTACCGGATGCAGTAAGACAGCACCCTTGCTTAAGACATTGAGGATCTTGAGTGGCGGCATACCGGAATTCAGCACATATTCCCCGGCTTTGATGTTTGTGCTGTGACCCATGAGCCTGGCCCAAAAAAGGAAAAGGCCTTTGTTCGTGATAATTTCCCTTCTGTTGAGTTCGCCGGCCACCTCCTTAAGAGTTGCGCCGTCCCGGACGATGAATAACTGATCGTCTCCACCTCCTTTGGCAGGGCTCATGAGATAATACCCGTATGCGAAAAGCACAAAGACAACCATTAGAAAACAAAAAGCGATTGCAAAAAGTATGGATCTCCTGTGAGACAACGGATGCTGCATAATAACTCCTGGTCAAAACATTCTTTATTTTTCTATGTAATATTCGCTAATATTTCAAGGACAAGATATATTTCACACGGCTGTTGCTGGTACTTTCCGGTAAAAAACGTCGTGTCGAATTTCCCGTTGGGGGAAAACACCCACTACCGCAATATAAGGAGTGTAAAAATGAGGTGCCGCCCACTGTCTTTTGCGATCACGATGGCTCTGTTCATAATCTTAATGGCCTTAAGACCGGCTGCTGCAAACAACATGCCCGTTGGAGAGATTACTGAAACAAAAGGACCCGTCCAGATTACGAAAGATGACGGTAGGGAGATACGAGCCGAAAAAGGAACTCCCCTTTTTCCCGGAGATCAGATCGCGACGGGAAAAGGAGCCTTTGTTTGGTTTTCATTTCAACACGGGGATCAATTCAGGCTGGATGAAGAGGCCCAAGCATCCATCGACGAGTTGTCCGGCAGTGAATTGGAAGACCATATGCCCGTGCTTCAGCTTGCACTGGGGTATTTGTGGTCTAAAATCCAGAAACTCAGGGGCGAACTGCACAGGACGGTCGTCCATACACCCACTGCGGTTCTCGGTGTCCGGGGAACGGAATTTGACACCGTCGTATCCATGGACGCGACATCCGCCATCACGGTTGACGATGGCACAGTCGAGGTAGAGACGGAAGATGAAAAGACGCTGGTCGGCAAAGGGAAGATGACGGAGGTTGAGATTGACAAAAGGCCGACAACCCCCACGCCCGCAATCCCCAAGGAAAAGAGGGACTGGAAGGAATGGAGAAAAAAGAAGGTAAAGAGACTTCTTAAAAACCTCCCCCAAAAGGTACCGAAGTATCGAGGGAGATTCGAAACGCGTGTGGATCGATTTTCACAGTTTATGGCCCGAATCAGGAACACTTCCGCCCAAATTGATGCAACAATCGCACAAATACGACAGGCCGGAATACAAAGGGATCGCCAAAAGGCATTGCAATCGTTCGGGCGACTGAAGGCCCAGACCCAGGGATTTAAAAAAATGGTTGGGAGATTTAGAAAAGCACTCAACCGTGTTCGTGTGATGGGCAGGTTTTCTAAACGACTTGAAAAATTTGCTTCCAAGATTAAAGAGCGCTACAGCGCGCAGGAATTTAGCGTCATCGAATCCAATCTTATGGCAGTCAGCGAGAAGAGGGCCCAGTTGAAAACCCATACCAGAGAGACGGTTTTCACCATCAAAAAGACTTTCAGAAAGCTGAGAAAATTCAGAGAAGAGGCCCGAGCACGACGGGCCCGTAGGACGCGTCAGTAAGCGGATAGTGGAACTTTTTATTGATTCCTCTATCGGGGTATTCCACTACTAAATGTTTATGGACGGCGAAGCTTGCCCGCCGTTTTTTTGGTGGGCTTGTCCGCCGTCTGGCAGGCGGGGTATGGGGCTCTTCGAAAGACC
This sequence comes from uncultured Desulfobacteraceae bacterium, assembly GCA_964543315.1. GTDB lineage: Bacteria > Desulfobacterota > DSM-4660 > Desulfatiglandales > Desulfatiglandaceae > JAFDHL01. Next base: position 20,736 of record CAZIXY010000001.1, read on the forward strand.
GTATCTTTCGGATCGATTCTCCTCTGCCCTGTGCCGCGGCCCGAGTCGCTGGCTGCGTTGCAACAGCCCCATGATATCCACTACCTTCCTTTCCAGCGGCCCCGAGGGAGGGCCGCTTGCAACTCAGGAGCAGATGCAGCCTGGAGAAGAGTGTCATGCCGAGCCTTTTTCCTGGACTAAACAATCAATATAACGCCGGCCACAAAGGCTTTGCAAGGAGCTTTTACTTACAAGAGGCTGGCATTCAGAAAGTCGGGGTTCAGTTTTTTCAAGATACGTACCATATTGTTCAACTGCACCTGTACCGTCCCCTCGTACATCTCCACAATGCGGTTATCCCGGTATCTGCGTTCCACGTCCTGTTCCAGGAAATACCCATATCCTCCGAACACGGTTATGGCGTCATCAATGACTCCCTTGGCGGTTTCCGGAACATAGTGTTTGACCATGGATGTGAGCAGGGGGACGGTGGCGGCCATTTTGCGGGGCGTATGGTCACAAAACCAGGCCGATTGATAAGTGAGCCATTTCATTGATTGAACCTGGCTCCACATCCTTGCCAATTTATGCCCTATACCCTGGAAATCAATGATCGGTCGATTGAATTGCTTCCTGCCTTTTGCATGAATCAGCGCCTTTAGAAACGCCCCTTCTGCAATACCCAGTGACTGTGCCGCTATCTCGATGCGGCTTTCATCGAGAAAATCCAGGATATTCATAAGACCTCGTCCCTTTTCACCTAATAAATTCGCGCTGGGCACCTCCAGGTTTTTGAAGACCAGTTCTCCGCTGGAAGACATCCTCAGGCCCATTTTGTTGGGGATCTCGTTGATCTCCAGCTCCCCGCCCATCCACGTCGACGGATCACGGTCAACAAGCAGGGTGCTCATGCCCTGACCCCGTCTCGCCTCCTGATCGGTCTGGCAGAGGACGATGAAAAAGTCGGCGTAGCCGGCATTTGTCGTAAAGATCTTGGTCCCGTCAATAATATACCGGTCATCCTTTTCCACCGCGGTCGTCGCCATGGCCGTAATGTCGCTTCCGTGGTCCGGCTCTGTGAAAGATACGGCCGAAACAGAGTCCCCCTGTATCATGGGGCTCAGGAATTTTCGATGCTGCTCCGGCGTGCCGAAAAACTTCACGATCTTTGCCGGCAGGTATGCCAGATGAATCGCCATGCCGATACCGGAGTCGGCCTTGCAAAATTCCTCCACCGCAAGCACGTTTTCCATGACGCCGAGGCCTTCACCCCCGATTTCCTTGGGATAGTTCAGTCCTATGAATCCCAGTTCCCCGGCCTGCTTATAGAGATCTTTCGGAAATTTGTGATTCAACTCATATTCAACAGCCCTTTCAGAAGAAAACTCTCCCTCTGCAAATTCCGCTGCAGCCCTCTTGATGTCTCTCTGTTCCCTTGTAAGTGAAAAGTCCATAGCGTCTTCTCCACATTAAATCACTTATTTTTTGTTCATATTAAAATCTTAAATGGGCACTTACTTGTATCTGGCAATCGCCTTACCACTCCTTATCATCTCTTTTCCGATAATCATCCTCTGGATTTGATTGGTGCCCTCAAAAATCTGAGTCAGTTTGGCATCCCTGAACATCCTTTCCAGGGGATAGTCCTTAGTATAGCCGTATCCACCGAGTATCTGGACCATGTCCGTAGTGATCTTCATGGACGCGTCACTGCAGAAATATTTTGACATGGAGGCCAGGTCGGTGTTCGGTTTTCCCGCATCGTGCATGAGGGCGGCCCTTTCCATCAGTCCCCGTCCCGCCTCTATTTGTGTGCTGGCATCCGCTAACATGAACTGTATGGCCTGGTGCTCGACAAGGCTTTTTCCAAAAGAGGTGCGGTTGAGGGCGTATTCAAGAGCGTATTGCACGGCCCCTTCCGCAATGCCCAGTGCAAGGGCCGCCACAGCCGGGCGTGACATGTCAAAATCCGCCATGGCAATGGCAAAACCGTCTCCCGGCTTCCCCAGCATGTTTTCCTTGGATACAACAACATCTTCAAGGATCACCTCGGATGTATTGCTGCCGCGAAACCCGCATTTATCCTCCACCTTTCCAATGCTGATACCGTCCTGGTTCCTGTCTACGACAAAGAAAGAAAGCTCCTTTTCCCCTGATCTTGCAAGCACCGAATAGATGCCGGCTACTGCCCCGTTTGTGGCAAAGACCTTTCTTCCGTTCAAGACATAGTTTTCACTGGAGGGCTTTGCAGTGCACGTAATGGCCTGCACGTCCGATCCGGCCCCGGGCTCGCTGACCAGGTAGGCGATCAGTTCACGCCCCTCTGAAATCCTTGGAAAACACCTTTCTTTTTGTCGCTGATTGGCGGCTGAGATAATGGGAAAGCTGCCTACGGCCTGAATGACCAAAAGTAGCGCTGAAGAAGCACAGGCCTTGGAAATTTCCTCAATGGAAAGGCAGAGAGTATGACACGGATTGTGCGGCCAGCCGCCATAGGTCTCGGGGAGCATGATCTGAAGGAGGCCCATGTCCCAGAATAAGGAGACCGTGTTCCAGTTAAACTCGCCTTTTCTGTCAATTTCTCCGGCAACCGGTGCTATTTTGTCTTTGACAAGCCTTCCCAGGTTGTCTAACAGGATTTTTTGGTCTTCCGTAGTCTCGATCATATCTGCCTCACTAAGTCCCTTAAAATCTGATATCCCGGCTGGTTACCAGCCGGCTCCGGCCTGATCCTTTAACTCCAGGCTCAATTGATGGGCCAGTTTTCTGGCCCATTTGCCGATTTTTTCATAGTTGTCGGTGGTGATCCGGAAGGACGGCCCCGCGACACCCAGACAGGCGGATATAATTCCCTCATGATCGTAAACAGGTGCCGCGATCCTGCACACACCCGCCCTCATTTCCTCGTGATCCACTGCATATCCTTTTTTCCTCACCTCATGTAATTCCTTTTCCAAGTCCCCAAAGTTTATGATGGTATGCTCCGTAATCTTGGGCAACCCCATCCTTTCCATGACATGCCTGAGTTTTTCGCCGGTCATATGGGCGAGGTAGACCTTTCCCGGCGCCGTGGCATGGAAATACGGATAGGCGCTACCGATCCTTGAGAAAAGCCTCACAGCCTCCGGGCCTTCCATCTCGTCTATCAGGATGAGCTGATCCTTAACCCTCGCAGACAGCTCTGCTGTCTCCCCGCTCAGTTCAACCATCCGTTTCAAGTATCCCCTGGCCTGGGATCGAAATCCCATCCGGTTCAAGAAGATATTGCCAAGGTAGAGAAACTTGAAACCGAGCCTGTAGGTTTTCTGTTCCCTGTCAAATATGACATAGCCGTTCTCCCTCAGGACGGAAAGTATCCGCCAGAGAGAAGGCACGGGGATGACCAGCCTCTCGCTTATTGACTTGAGGGTGAGCTCGGATTCTTCCTCGGCCATGAGTTCAAGGACCCTCAATCCTCTGGCCAGGGCCGGGGCCATTTGATTTTTTCTTTTATTCTTTTTCATATATGAAATATTATTTTCACATATGATAATGTGCTTCCGTCACATTGTCAACCCTCTGCCCTCAAATTAAATCTGCCGCCAGGTTTGAAAAGCCTCATTAACATTTCATAAAACTTCAGCCTATGCCGCTTTTGAAAACACCCCCCATGACTTGCCCGCCGTCCGGCAGGCGGGGAATGGGACTCTTCGAAGGGATGCATCTTTCGAATCAAACCTCCTCCGCACTGTTACGCGGCCCGAGTCGCGGCCTGCATTGCAACGACCTCATGTTGTCGACTACCTTCCCTTCCAGCGGCCCGCAGGGAGGGCCGCTTGCAGCGTAGGAGTAGATGCGTCCTGGAGAAGAGTGCCATGCCGAGCCCTAAACAACCGCGGGCCTATAAAACTTAAATCTCTTCGGATACATGGGGGTTGGGCCATGGCAATCTCTTTTCAAATTGCGCATCCCGACTTCTGCCGAAAGAGTCGAACGCCCCCATTCCCGCAAACAGACGGCCCGGAGCAAATATTGAAGCCTAATACCACGACAAATACTCCCTTCAGGGGCTGTCCAGGGATGCATTTTCAGGCCTCACTAACAATCCATAATAGGTCATCAAACGCGGCTTTTGAAAACAGACCCCCATGCCCCTATTTTACTGCATAATGGAGGCAAAGCGCGAAGCTTGTCCGCCGTCCGGCAGGCGGGGCACAAGCCTCAATGATAACCTCTTTTTGCCATTGACAATACAACCCCTTTTTCCTTACCTTTTAACCTGACGTGGACATCCAGGGCATGGTATACGAGACTCTTTTTTCAGGAACCTCGGCCAATGCCGCAGGCCCGCGAACCAGGAGAAGGAGCGATGATGCAAAATCACGACATCGTGGAAGCCATAGGAAAGGACTCCTTTGCATGGCTCCAAAAAAAGTTCGACAAGACAACGACACTGAAAGATCTTCCGGATGGCATCCTTTATCGTATTGCCGCAGTTGACATGTCAGTAAGGGATTATGCAAGCGACAAAAACACGGTCATTGCCATTGCGTTGATCACCTTTGCCTACAATCTCGCAGGCATGGTTCAGCAGCCGCGATTCGGACCCAAGGATATCCTTTTATTAAAGATGCTGGCCAAGAGAGAAAAAACAAGAAGGGAGGGACAGACCGGCTTCGATCATGCACAGCTGGAGCACCCCCTTTTTGAACTTATTACCGGAGAAATCGGTGGCCGGATCAGGAGCATGCGCACCATCAACAGTCCAATATGATTATGGTAAATATTGAAGAATCCCCACCCATCCAAGAATCAACTACGCGGGGAAGGGCGGGGCCTTATTCCCGAGCAAAAATTCTACAGCCGCCAAACGGCACCCACACGGCCCTTGACACACTAACTGCTTTATCCTATGGTGCCCTGACTCAAAAGAGGCTGATTTAAATGAAGAATGAAATAATAGGAGAGAATCCAACCCACCGTCCGAGGTCCTCAGCAGGCAGGAAGGATGAATTATCCTGCCCCCACTGCGGCAAGGTGGTGGAGAAATACCGGAATCCTTTTCCAACTGTTGATATTGTTATTGAACTGGACAAGCACGGGATCGTGCTTATTAAGAGAAAAAATCCTCCTTTCGGGTGGGCACTTCCTGGAGGTTTTGTTGATTACGGTGAAAGCCTTGAATCAGCCGCCCTCAGGGAGGCCAGAGAAGAAACCGGCTTAGATGTGGAGCTTTTGTACCAATTAGGCGCGTATTCAGATCCGGAAAGGGATCCCAGGCATCACACCATTTCAGTGGTTTTCGTGGCCAGGGCCACGGGAGAACCGAAAGCGGCTGACGATGCCGAAGACGTGGGTGTTTTCGACCGAAATTCCCTTCCCGAGCAACTTGCATTCGATCATGCAAAAATCCTGCAAGACTATTTCGAGAAATGATTTCCAAAAAACTAAAGGCCATCCTCTTCCCGGCCGTCCTATTGCTTCTCCTTGTTATTGCGTCCATTTTACTCGCTAACAGCCTTATACAAAAGCCATCTGTTCAGCAGTATTTGTTGGACCAACTGGCCGAATCCACAGGGTTTGAGCTTCGCGCGGGCAAAATTGAAATCAGCTTGTGGGGTGGAATCGGGATCACCGCTCAAGATCTGGAAGCAAAGTCACGATTTGAGCCTGAAAGCATTACAGCTTCCCGCATAACGGTCTTTCTTGACATGAGGGAACTGATAAAGGGACGTATTGTCCCGACCAGGATGTCCCTGTTTCGCCCAAGGATCGAAATGGCCTTGGAAAAGGATTGGGTGTTTTCTAAGCCAGGTGAAGTTTCGGGCCTCAAAAAGATGATCCTGCGCAGACTGGCGGGGCTTCCTGCGGTTTCCATGAAACAGGCGCGGGTATGTATAGAGAACTTCCCCTTTGAACTGGAAGACATCATTTTCAGTGCGTCACAAAAGGACGAGGATCCAACAAGTTTTGATGTCCGCCTGGAAGGAAAGGTCGCCCATAAAGGACAGAAAGTCCCTTTTACGCTGCGTGGAAACATCAGCAGCGATACGGCAGCGAATAGCGATCCCTTTGCCGATGTCACGGTAAAGGCAAAGGACGTGCCGTTGATCTGGATACCCTGGCCTGATTACCTTCCTTGTAATAAGGGAAAAGCGGATTTCGATGTAAAGCTTGTCGGCGCGCTGGACGGGACTCTATCCGCAACAGGGAAAATCGCCACGGAAGACTTTTGTCTGCGGCTTGTCCGGCCCCGTGGCAGCAAGCCCTTTCCCTTTCCAAAGCTTGTATTTGATTTCGAATCCCGCTTCTCTGGCCGGCTCCTGGAAATCTCATCTGTCCGGTTGAAAGGGCCGGATTTTTCCCTGTCAGCACATTCAAATATCGACTTTGAAAACGCCTCTAACCCAGACCTGAGCTTGCATCTCAAAAGCACGGATATACCGCTTGTAAAATTCAAGAAGTTCTACCCGACACCACTCCTGCCCCTGTGGATTGAAAAAAGGCTGTTTCCCGTCCTAACGGACAAATACGGCACTGTCAGCGTTGATAAGCTTGTTCTTCAGGGGTCCCTGAATCGGATAGCAAAATTGAACCGGGCTGAAAACACCGAATGCCTCTCAATGCAGCTGTCATGGAAAGCCCTTGAGGTCCTTGAAAACGGAAGCGGGCTGCCTTTCGATAATGTATCCGGAGAACTGAAAATCAACAATGGAACCCTTCGTGTTTCAGAGGTTCACGGCCTTTTCGGGTCCTCTGAGATCAGAAACGGCACGCTCCATATAGCCAACCTGTATGCAGATACCTTTGCCTACGATATCTCGATTGATGGAAAATTTAAGCTTGGCGACCTCCTGAAGCAAAGGGACATGGATTTGATTCCCCTCAATGTCTCGCAGCATCTTTACAAATTTGTTGATGCGGCCGGAAATCTTGAAGCCAAAATCAAATTTTTATTTGAGAGGGGCTGGGACTACCCGCGAATTCAGGAGGGGGATTTGCTTTTCACAAACTGCACATTTACCCAAAGGCAGCTGCTTCTCCCCCTGGTACTGGGTGAGGTAAAAATACAGATTGACAAAGAAGGTAGGAGCCAGTTTTTGGGCACAGGCTTGTGGGGAAATTCGAGGTTTGATACCAAAGGATCAATGAATAACCTGGTCGAAGCCGGTAAAATGGATATGGTGGCCAGGGTAGACGTTAATGAAATCCTTGACTATTTTTATGATGGCGGACCATTGCCGGTAAAATTCACCAATCCGGTTCCCTGTCGAATTTCCATTTCCAAGCAGAAGGGCATCTGGTCCTGTAATGGAGAAATTGATCCTAGAGAGGTGATCCTGGACACACGGTCTTTTACCCTGCATCCACAAGGACAGAAAAACAAAATTGTCTTCAATGTTGATTTTCAACCATCGAAAAAGGTCTTGTTCAAAAAGATCAACTGTCTGTTTGGAAGTTCCGCTATTGAATTGTCAGGTTCCTATGACCTGAAGAATCAGGACCTGTTCGATTTTAAAGTCTCAACTCCGGGCCTTTTGATGGGCGATCTCGGCCTTCAATCCAAAAAGAGCAATGAATATGCAGAAGGAATTATCGCATGCGATGCACATGTTAAGGGGTCCAGACGAAAGCCCGTTTTGACCTCAGTGACCGGACGGTTGGAAGGCCATGATCTGCATTTGATATTAGAACGTCTCCCTTCACCTATTCGCGACGCCCATTTCAAGCTGGATCTTTTAGGCAAAAATGTCTTTATCCGTTTCCTAAAAATGAAAGTGGGCGAAAGCCCCGTCCATGTGCAAGGGCAACTGACGGGTTGGGACGGCCTTGAAGGCAAACTGGATGTCCATAGCAGGTACCTGAATATTTCGGATTTTAAGTCCGAACGAGACCGTTCATTATTTGAAAAGAGAAAATCGGATATTCCCAGGTTCGCGAGTCGGACTGAAATCAACCTGGACCTGAACATCGAGCGGGGCCTTTGGAGAACGTTAGAATACGGACCTCTGAGAGCTGATTGCGCTTATCGTGCGGGCGACATACATATCAGGAACCTGAAAGCTCATACAACTCACGGATCTTTACAGGTGAACGGACTCTTTAAGAGCGGAAGACAGCCGGGGATATCTCTTTCCAGCCATATTGTGATGACAGATCAGCCGGTCAAGGAACTTCTTCGGGCGTTTGATATTCGGGAAAAGTACTTCGAGGGTCGAGTGACAGCGGAGGCCGTGCTCTTTGCGGAGGGAAGGAATAAGAAGGAGCTGATTTCCAGCCTCACGGGATGTTCCAATCTGCACATTAAACAGGGAAAAATAATCAAGTCCCATGTGATATTCACGATCCTGGATTTCCTGAGCTTGCAGAAGATCTTAATGGTTTTCAAGGAGAGACCGCCTGATCTTTCAAAGGAGGGATTTTATTTTGAAAGCATTAAGGGAGACATCAGCATTGATAAAGGCATTCTCGAAACAAACAACCTCACTATGAAAAGTCCTGTGTTTAACGCAGCGGCCAAGGGAAGTATAGATCTTCCCCGCAAATGGTTGGATTTTGATCTGGGCGCCCAGCCCTTGGGGACCATTGACTTTCTTATCAGCAACATTCCGATTGTGGGTTACATACTGGCGGGAAAAGACGAATCCATCCTCGTCTACTATTTTAAGGTGAAAGGTGCCTGGCCCAAAACCGATATTGAGTATGTTCCGCTGAAAAACCTGGGAAGCGGTTTGGCCGAATTTTTCAAGCGTTTGTTATTCCTCGACAGACCCGAGTGATCCTTCGAGATCCTGTCTATTCCTTTTTGCCAAATGGCTCCAAAAAATCCCTCAGGGCAGGTTTCAGATAAATCCGGCTGAGATCAAATCTTCCCAGGGCCCGGGCCAGGGTGTTCGCCTTTTCACCTGTGGTCGCTAGCGAGTTGACAATGATGTATTGCTTCCCCTGCACCCTGCAAAGTCCGCCGGATTGAAAAGGCGTTTCACCTTCCAGGATTTCGTAGCGGATCTGTATACCCAAAGTGTGAGCCAGTTCCTCAAGATGGCCCAAGAGCGCTGCATCATCCAATTCGGATTCCCTGCAAACTGTCAGCAACTAAGCTGCGAGCACTAGCCCAGCCGTATCATGTCATCCACCAGCTTCTGCACAGCATTGGCGGAACGGTCAAGTGCTTCTCTCTCTTCTTTCGTCAGTTCGATCTCAATTATCTGTTCCAATCCACCCGCACCGAGTTTTACCGGAACACCTATAAAGAGGTTATGGATGCCGTATTCCCCTTCCAGAAAGGCGGCACACGGTAAGATTTTTTTCTTATCCTTCAAAATGGATTCAGCCATTTCAACGGCTGCTGACGCGGGAGCATAATAGGCACTTCCGGTTTTTAAAAGGCCGACGATTTCCGCGCCACCATTCCTTGTCCGCTCAACAAGTGCTTCAATCTTTTCTTTGGGCATCAACTCCGTAATGGGAATACCCGCCACCGTGGAGTAACGCGGGAGGGGAACCATAGTATCACCGTGCCCGCCGAGCACAAAAGCTTGGGTGTTTTCCACGGATACATCCAGCTCCATGGCGATAAAGGCCCGAAAACGAGCCGAATCCAGGACACCGGCCATCCCAATGACCCTGTTTTTTGGAAAACCGCTCACTTCATATGCCACATGGCACATGGCGTCCAACGGGTTGCTTATGATAATCAGGATACTGTCAGGGGCAACGGCCGCCACCTCCTCGACCACGGAGCTCATGATCCCCATGTTTGTTGATAAAAGGTCATCCCGGCTCATCCCGGGCTTTCTGGGAATTCCCGCTGTTATGATTACAATGTCCGAGTCCTCTGCATCACTGTAATCCCCGGTCGTTCCTATTATTTTTGCATCATGTTTTTCAATGGGGGCCGCCTCCGTCAGGTCAAGGGCCTTTCCGGCGGGCACTCCCTCAAGGATATCAACCAGGACGACGTCTGCCAGCTCCTTCTCCACAAGGCGCATGGCAACAGTGGCCCCAACCTGTCCGGATCCGATAACGGTTGCATTCTTTCTCATGCTCGCCCTCCTTTTATTAATTTATGTCAGCCATATATGCCATAAAACCTCTTCCCCCGGAAAAAAATAATCCACTCAAATTATTATAAAAAATCACTCTATCAGGGTCAACATTATAACCGTCCCCTAAAAAAGACTTTGCCCGGCTCGTTAAAAACGCACATATTCCTTACGAGCCCTCAGTTTTCTTCTTGCATAGAGGATCAAATTTGGAATACTGTTACGTTCCAAAATCTTGGTATCACGCCAAATTTTAGAAAGGAGTTATATCATGTTTAAAAGATTGTTTATCTCTTTCGCTATTCTGCTGACCACGGTTTCCTTTTCATTCGCCGCTTCAGGCCCTAACATGAAGGAAGGCCTTTGGGAAATAACATCTACTATGAAAATGCAGGGAATGAATATGCCTTCCCATACCCATACCCAGTGCATCACTAAAAACGACTTTGTTCCCAAGAGTTCCCAGCCAGGTCAGGAATGCACCATCAGTGATTACAAGATAGAAGGCAACACGGTGACTTGGACTCTCAAGTGCTCTACCCAGGGCGGTGAAATGAACGGAACCGGCAGGATAACCTATATGGGAGACAGCTTCGAAGGGACAATGAATATGACAATGCCTGGGTCGGGAGCGGAAGTGACCACCCATATGACCGGCCGTCGAATTGGAGAGTGCAAATAGCCCTTACTTTAAAGTAAAGGGGTTTGTAACGTCTTTATAGTAAGGAGAGCATAATGCGATCAAAAATATTTTTCGGGTGGTTTATTCTACTTACGGTTTTTCTTGCCATCCTTATAAAAGGTAATTTTGCAGGCGCCTCCCAGTTCAAAGCGGATCTTCTCATCACAGGTCCGGGAGGGGTCTATACCTTCAAACTCTATGTAAAAGATAACATGTATCGAATCCAAAAGGTTGTTGGCGGTATGAAATACCCGCCTTTTCCCACAATTGTCAATCGGGATACCGGAGTCACCTGGGGTCTGAACCCGCGGGCACGCCAGTATGTGGAAATGAAGGACATGAAGGGAACCGTCATGATGAATCCCCTGGCAGGATGGGCCATGACCCGGAAAGGCATGACCGAAAAACCGGGGCCGGTCGAGACGGTAAATGGGTATGCGTGCACAACACGGCTCTATGCCATGCCGGGGAAATCCGAAACCGCGGCCAAGGTCTGGATCTCCAAAAAACTCAATCATCTTATACGGGAAGAACGCTTCGGGGCAAACGAGAATCCGGTCCTGGAACTCCAAAATATCAAGGAAGGCCCTGTAGATGGGTCGCTCTTCAAGATACCGGCCGGCTACGGCAAGATGTCTCCCGCCGGTCCGGGAGCTTCCCCCGGAGCCAAAAAGGCTGTCGCGGCCACACCGGGTTCGGCAGCGAAATCAAGCGTATCGCAACGAAAATCAGCCCCCCAGCCCAAAGGGAGGGCAAGGGATCCCGTTTCCGACGGCTCATCCGTCGGGAACCTTATGTTTATCCTGGATGCCTCGGGCTCCATGTGGGGACAGGTCGAGGGTAAGGCCAAGATCGCCATTGCCAAGGAGGTCCTCACCAACCTCATCAAAGGCGTCCCGGATGACGCATCAGTCGGCTTAGTGGCCTACGGGAACCGTCGTAAAGGCGACTGCAACGACGTGGAAGAGCTGGTCCCTTTGAGCCGCGTGGACAAGGGCAGACTCATCGCAAAGATCCAGGCCCTCAGCCCCAAGGGAAAGACCCCCATTACCCTTTCCGTTCGAAAGACGGCGGAAAAAATAAAACACCTGGAGGATGAGACCACCATCATCCTGGTCTCGGACGGCAAGGAGACCTGCCAGGGAGACCCCTGCGCCCTGGTCAAGGAACTCAAAGCCGCGGGTATCCGGTTCGTGATGCACGTCATCGGCTTTGACGTGACCGAACAGGAACGGGCCCAGCTCGAGTGCATGGCCAGGGCCGGGGGAGGCGAATACTTCACGGCCAAGACGGCCAAGGATTTCCAGATGGCGGCAAAGAAGGTGGTCAAAAAGGCTGCAGAGAAACCCCCTATCAGTCTGAAGGTCACATCCATCAAAGACGGAAAGCCCTTCAAGTCCTATGTCCAGATCCTGACCCAGGGGGGGAGAAACGGGTCGCGGAAGGCTGGACGAGCGCAGAGAAACCTGCTGCCTTCCGTCTTCCTCCGGGAATATACGACATCCGCGCACAGGATGTGAATGTTATTCAAAGACCTGTTGTGGAGATCAAGGTCGTCAAAATTGTCGAGGGCCGGACGACTGAAAAGATCGTCAATTTTGCCAAAGAGGGTATCCTTCACGTCAAGGCCATCAAAAAAAATGCCCCCTGCAAGGCACAGGTCTGGGTCTATTCCGAAGACAACAAGCAGCGGGGTAACAGCTGGACACGGAAAGATGGAAAGCCACTCGAATACAAACTCCTTCCCGGTTCCTACTATGCCAAAGTACAGGACCGTACCGATCGATCCGTGCGGGAGATCCGGGATATCCGACTCCAATCCGGCAAAACAGCGACCGTTAATGCCGCTTTTCCCGTAGAAAAAAAACCTCCGGCAGTATCACGGACCCAGGAGCAATCCGCGCCCACAGTGGAAAAACCCTCACCAAAGGCTCTTGCCGCACCCCAGGCTCAAGGACTTGCGCCCGGGGGAAAAGGGCCCATTATGGGAGGGGCTGTCCCCCTTTACAGGGATGCCGTCGTCAAGAACTCCATGAACATGGGAAACGGTACTGTGGTTGCAATGGAGTCCAGCGGCTCACCGGCCGAAATTGTGAGCTTTTACAAAAAGGCCATGACGGAGAGGGGCTGGAGCGTCATGATGGAAATGGCCCGAGACAAAAGGGCCACGCTTATGCTCCAGAAAGACAACAAGCAGCTCATGCTCGGGGCCAAGAAACGTGGTGAGAAAACCAATTTCTCATTGACATTGATAAAAAAATAATCCCTGATATAAATAAAAAACCTGTCCGGCACTCTGCTGTTTTCTGAATGCCGGACAGCCACCATATAATTCAACAGGATTCCAGGCATCTGGAGAATCCATAGATAATCTTTTAAGTGCAAAATAACTAAAGTTAAGGAGTTTTTTAGCTCATTTTAGGCACCCTTTGTATTTTACACAGGTAGTGCCAAAAGATTCTGACCACGCCCATAGGGTATGATTTTCATAAATTCAATAAAACTACCTGATGATCGAACCGAGTGAGCCGTTTAGGTCATCTGGTGTTCATTTTATTCTTTCATATTCCGTATTTCACTCTTACACTGAACGCCCTTTATGGGGGAACACACACCCGTGTGTTTTTTCAAGGACTTTTCCCTTGGACATGGATTCTTTTCAAAATATAAATGGATATGGGCCTTGTTATTGAAGGAGCAATTGGAGGGTTTTCTATGGCATCAAAACCAAGCTATGAAGAATTGGAACAAAGGATTAAAGAGTTTGAGGAGCAATCTCTTGAACAAATACGCGCTGAAGAAAAGGTAGAGCATGAAAAAAAGCGTTTGGAGTCATTGATTCACTACAGCTCATTAGCCATTGTAACCCTTGATGAACAGCATAATATTATTTCGTGTAACCGGGACTTTGAGAAGCTTTTTTTGCACAAAGAACATGAGATCGTCGGAAAAAATCTTGATGAGGTCATTGCGAAAAAAAAGTTCTTTGAAGAAGCCATATCGTATACGAAAAAGACTTTGACACGACAGGCAATCCACGGATCCGGCAAGCGATACAGAAAAGACGGGGCACTCATAGACGTTGAATTTCATGCCGTGCCCGTGGTCGTTGACGGAAAAGTTGTCGGGGCTTATGGGATTTATCAGGATATCACCGATCGAGTAAGGGCCGAGACTGCACTCCAGGAAAGCGAGGAACGTTATCGATATCTATTCAACAATATCAGCGACTTCATATATACCCATGATCTTGAAGGCCGCTTCCTGACTGTCAACCGGGCGGCGTCCCAAACACTGGGGTACAAACCCGAAGAACTCATTGGCCGGCCTATCAGCGATATAATGCTTCCTGAGTACAGGGCAGCCTTCCATGACGAATATTTGACCGAGATCAAGAATAAAGGGTCACTCGACGGTGTATCGAAATATTTGGCCAAGGATGGTACGGAACACTATATAGAGTACCGCAATGTCCTTGTAGAAGAGCAACAAAAGGAACCGTTCGTGTATGGTTCTGGTCGCGAAATCACTGAGCGGATCCTGTCCCACCGCGAAGTACGCAAACTGGAGCGACAGCTTCACCACTCACAAAAAATGGAAGCTATAGGCACCTTAGCAGGGGGCATTGCCCACGACTTTAACAATTTACTTATGGGGATACTGGGAAATGCTTCCCTGGTTCTCTTACAAATCGATTCCAGCAACCCATATTATGAAAAATTAAAAAACATCCAACAATACGTTCAAAACGGAGCCGATTTGACAAAACAGCTTTTGGGATTTGCCAGGGGCGGGAAATATGAAGTCAAGCCCACTGATCTTAACAAAATTATTAAAAAGAGTTCCGAGATGTTCGGGCGGACAAAGAAAGAAATTGTTATCTATCCCAAATATCAGAAAAACATCTGGACAGTAGAAATAGACCGGGGACAGATCGACCAGGTCCTGTTAAACCTCTATGTCAATGCTTGGCAGGCCATGCCGGAAGGTGGAAATCTCTACATTCAAACAAAAAATATCATCCTTGATGAAAACTACGTCAAACCATACAAATTAAAGCCCGGCAGATATGTTAGGATATCCGTTACTGATACAGGAGTCGGCATGGATAAGACGACTCAAGAAATGATATTTGACCCCTTCTTCACCACCAAGGAAATGGGCAGAGGAATAGGGTTAGGATTGGCCTCCGCTTATGGTATCATAAAGAATCATGACGGTATCATCAATGTTGATAGTGAGGAGGGTGAAGGTACAACGTTCAACATTTATCTGCCCGCCACTGAAAAAGAAACAATACGAAAAGAGCACCTGCCTGAAAAAATGCTAAAAGGGGCAGAAACAGTTCTTCTTGTAGATGATGAGGATATGATTCTCGATGCGTGTGAGCAGTTATTGAAGGAAATGGGGTATAAGGTCTTAATGGCAAAGGGTGGAAAAGACGCATTAAAAATTTATAAAAAAAACAGGGATGAGATCGATATGGTCATCCTGGACATGATTATGCCCGACATGGGAGGCGGAGAAACCTATGACAGGCTAAAGGAGATCGACCCGAAAGTGAAGGTGCTTCTTGCCAGCGGTTACAGCATAGACGGACAGGCTTCAGAGATATTGGATCGGGGTTGTAATGGATTTATTCATAAACCATTCCAAATGGAAAACCTTTCTCGGGAAATCAGAGAAGTTTTGGACAAGATGAAGGGGGAAGTCGAATGATGAGCGCGGAGGGCTTCCCGATTGGGCCCAGGCTCCATGTGGAGCCTGCAAACAGCGAAGCTAAAAAAGGAATTGAGAAATGATTATTTTTTGTGAAGAATGCGGTGCAAAAAACAACCTGGAGTCCGGGACATTATCGTCAACAGTTCAAAAGGCGGGAAGTCTGAAGTGCCACAATTGCGGCGATACGCTTGTCATAAGCCCGGTCCGGGATTTTCCATCCCAGCTCGAATTGAGATTCAAGGATCAGGCCATACAAGTAAACAAAAAGCGTTCCATAGTAACCATGGGAAGAGATCCGGAGAACGACATTGTGATAAAAAACAGGCTTGTTTCTCGGTCACACGCCGTCATACTCTGCCGTAAGGACAGATTTGTACTGATTGACGAGAGCAAAAACGGCACCTATATCCGTATCCAGGGGGAAAAAGATACTGCCGTCGATCGAGATATGGAATTCCAATTGTCCGGGCAGGGAATTATCAGCCCAGGCCAAAAGGTCGTTCCCAATTCACGAAACATTATTCAATTCTCCATCCGTAAAGGCAATTGAGGGTGGATCCCTTTTTATAAAAATTTGCCTTGACCGCCCCCCCTACAGATTGTAAATTCGGCGCAATATCAGACTTTGCTGTCCAACAAAAATTCTTCCCTCCCGCACAGCGGGACATTAAGGGCTGAGTTTCCAAGTCGTTCAAGCAGGAGGTATCCATGTCAGACAATAAGTTTTATAGACTGGGCTGTGACATCGGCGGCACCTTTACAGATTTTGTTCTTCTCAATGATGAGACAGGAGAAATGCAGATCAATAAATGTCTGACCACGCCAAGCGATCCTTCGGATGCAGTAGAACAGGGGATAAGGGAATTGGAGGGGAAAACCCCCGACATTGTCGGAAAACTGGATGAAGTGATCCACGGCACAACACTGGTCATAAATTCGATCATTGAGCGAAAAGGGGCGAATACAGGGCTCATCACCACACGGGGTTTCAGGGACGTCCTGGAACTCGGCAGGGAGATCCGCTACGCTCCCTATGACATATTCGCTGAATTCCCGAAGCCGCTCGTGCCCAGACGCTTTCGCCTGGAGGTAAACGAGAGGATTCGGAGCGACGGAACGGTACTCAAGGCCCTCGACCCCGAAGAGGCACGGAAGGTTGTCACTCAATTGCTTGAAATGGGTGTGGAATCCATTTCCGTGTGTCTCCTGAACTCCTTTGAAAACCCTGCCCATGAGCTTATGATCAAGGAAATCATTCAGGAAACGGCGCCGGATATTTCTGTTTCCATCTCCTACGACGTCCTTCCGCAGATAAGGGAATACGAACGCACAAGCACCACGGTCACCAATGCCTATGTCAAGCCCCTGACCGGAAGATACCTCAAAAGACTCTCCAACAGGCTGGAAGACATGGGATTCGGCGGAAAACTCTTCATCATGCTTTCAAGCGGCGGCATCACATCTGTGGAAACGGCGGCGGAGTTTCCGGTCCGGATCATAGAATCGGGCCCGACAGCCGCCGTTATCTCCGGCCAGTATTACGGAAAACTCTTTGATATCCCCGAGATGTTCTGTTTCGACATGGGTGGAACGACGGCAAAGTCGTGTTTGATCCAGGGCGGCGTGGCAGGAGTCGTCCCCACGTTCGAGGTGGGCCGTGTTCAGAGGTTCATGAAAGGCAGCGGCCTGACGATCCAGGTGCCCGTCGTGGACCTGATGGAGATCGGGGCCGGAGGCGGCAGCATAGCCAAGGTCAGCAAGATGGGAACCCTTCAGGTCGGACCGGAAAGCTCGGGCGCCGATCCCGGTCCCATATGCTATGCCAGAGGCGGTACCGGGCCCGGTGTCACGGATGCCGATCTTCTCCTGGGTTATCTGGACGAAAATTATTTTCTGGGCGGAGAAATGAAGCTGGACAAGGATGCCGCGAGGCGCGGGGTTGAGGAACAGATTGCCGGGCCCCTTGGGGTTACCTTCATACAGGCAATATGGGGTATCCACGACCTCATCAATGAAACCATGGCGGCGGCAGCCAAGACCCATATTGCCGAAAAGGGCGGAAATCCGAAAGTCGTTACAGTAGCCGCCTTTGGGGGTGCGGGCCCGGTGCACGCCTATGGCCTGGCGAAAAAATTAGGCTCGCCCAGGTTGATCGTCCCGCCTAATGCGGGCGTGGGCTCCGCCTTGGGCTTTTTTACGGCCCCAAGGGCGTTTGACCTCGTCAGGAGTCATAAGGTCTCTCTTAAGGATGCCGATTTTAGTGAATTAGAACAGATTTTTAAGGACATGGAGGCAGAGGGCGCCAGGACCCTTCAAAAATCCGGCAAAACGGAAAATATCACCTTTAAACGATCCATAGACATGCGTTTTGTGGGGCAGGGTTCCGAGACAAATGTTCCCATTGCCTCAAGCGATTTCACCGCAATAAAAAAAGAAGAAGTGCGAAGCACGTTTGATGGGATATATGAAAAGCTGTACGGCAGGACCTATCCCGAATCACCGGTTGAATTTATAAATTTCAAGGTAAGGGCCAGCCTGCCCGAGCGGCTGCTGAAACTGCCTAAGATGGGAGCGAGAACGGGCTCAGCCAAGGACGCTGTAAAGGGCGAGCGCCAGGCCTATTCCGGGATTGCCGGGGATTTTATTCCCTACACGGTCTACGACCGCTACAAACTTTTTCCGGACGTGACATTTAAAGGCCCCGCCATCATTGAAGAGAGGGAATCGACCGTCATTGTAGGTGAGGACGCCTCTGTTTCCGTCGATGACTTCGGCTTTTTGTGGATTGATATGCCGCAGGCTTAGGGCATGGTTTTTAAAAATATAATGAAAATGAACAACGGAGGAGAAAATGGGACAGAAATTTGATCCCGTGACCTTGGAGATACTCTGGAGAAGACTCATTTCCATCGTGGATGAGGCCGACACCACTGTTGCGCGCACGGCCTTTTCAAGCCTTTTGAGGGACGCCCACGACTACACGTGCATGTTTACGGACCGCAAAGGCAGGGAACTGGCCCAGGGCTCCTTTGCAACGCCCGGCCAGTCGGGAGCTATGGCCCTGGGGATAAAAAATCTCGTGAAAAACCTCCCGCCCGGAACTTACGGCCCCGGAGACGTGTTCATAACCAACGACCCGTGGGCCCTGGCAGGACACCTCAATGACGTGTGCGTGATGAGTCCGATCTTTCATAAGGATTCGTTGGTGGGTTTCACGGCATGTGTGTTTCATCACTCGGACATCGGCGGGCGTGTTTCATCGGACAACCACGATGTCTATGAAGACGGGCTGTTTATACCCTTTGTCAAGCTCTACGACGGGGACGTGATTAACGAAGCCGTTGTCGACATGATCCGATGGAACGTGCGTACCCCGGACGAAGTCATAGGGGATATTCGCTCCCAGATAGCGGCGAATCATGTTTGTGCGCAAAAGGTATGTCAGATGCTGAATGAGTACAATATGGACAGCCTGGACGATCTTGCGGATGAGATTATCGGGCGCACGGAAATGAGCATGAGGTCCGCCATCGAGAAACTGCCCGACGGCGTCTACAGCGCGGAAGGCATTGTCGAACAGATGGAGGGCAAGGACGCGGTGGTCATCAAAGCGGCGGTCGAGATAAAGGGGAACAGCATCACGGTGGACCTTGACGGCTCCTCCCCGCAGGTAGACTGGGGCGGCAATGTTGTCTTCAATTTTACCTATGCCTATGTGTTCATGGCCATGAAGAGCATGTTCGACCCGGATATACCCAACAACGACGGGTGCGCCGTACCCATCTCCATGAAGGCCCCCGAAGGAACCGTTGTCAATTGTAACTTCCCCGCGGCGGTTGCCGCCCGGATGCAGATCGGGCACTTTCTGACGGAAATTGTTTACAGGGCCATGGCCAAGGCATTGCCGGACAGGGTCATCGCGGGATCAGGCGGGACCCCGGCCACCATGAATGTCTTTTATGGAAAAAGGCACGATGCAAGTCCCTGGCACTCGGTCATCATCAGGGGAGGAGGCATGGGTGCCAGCGGCGCCAATGACGGGTATTATGACTATATATTTCCCGCCAACGGGGCAAACACGCCGGTCGAGATATTCGAGAGCGATACCCCGCTTCTGGTCGAGAACAGGGAACTCCTGACAGACTCAGGCGGTCCCGGAAAGATGAAGGGAGGGCTGGGCAGGAGGGTGGTCTTCCGTATTCCTGATGATGAATACGCTCCCATGCCCCCTGTGACCCTGGGAATACAGTCCGGCAGATATCAATATCCGCCGGAAGGTCTGTTCGAAGGCAAAGACGGGGCAAAGGCGCGGTTCCTTATCAATGAAAAACCCGGAAATCCCTATGGGCTGACCCATCTGAAACCCGGAGACGTGGTGATTATGGACGCCGCGGGCGGCGGCGGGTATGGAAATCCTTTGGAGCGCGACCTGGAGTTGATCGAAAACGACGTGATTGACGGATACGTCAGCATGGAAACTGCCAAAAAAGAGTATGGCGCCGTGATAAATCCGGACACCATGAAGGTGGATGTGGATGCCAGCGAGAAATTACGCGCCTCCTTAAAAAAGGCTTAGAGGCTCTGCGCCCGACCCATTTTTCTTCACATCCAAATCGTCTTAAAAGGGGTAGCTCAAGCGACCCCTTTTTATCTGGTTTTTAAAAATCTCTATGGCCGCTCTTTCCCCGGTCTGCCTTGGTTGTTGACTGTGACACCTCATTTAGTGCACAATATTCTGCCATATCCCATAAAACAAAAGGCTCTTCAGTAAGGATGAAACGATCCATTTATCTTGATAACGCCGCCACGTCTTTTCCCAAACCCCCCGAAGTCATTGATGCCATGGTGTACTTCATGAAGGAGGTGGGGGCCAACCCCGGCCGGTCGGGGCATTATAAATCCATCGAGGCGGGCACGATTGTGGAAAACGCGAGAAAAGGTCTGGCAACCCTCTTCGGCATTTCCGATCCCACACGAATCGTTTTCTCCATGAACGTTACCGAAGCGCTGAATACGGTCCTTTACGGTTTTCTCAAGCAAGGGGATCACGTTATCACAACATCCATGGAACACAATTCCGTCATGCGTCCCCTCCGGCATCTCGAAAAAAACGCCTTCATAAGTCTTTCCATTGCACCGTGCGACGGCAAGGGTTTCCTGGATATCGACGCGCTGGTCTCTCACATCCGGAAAAACACCGCTCTGATCATCGTCAACCATGCCTCCAATGTCTGCGGGACCATCCAGGACATAGGGGCCGTGAAAAAGGTGATCGGCGAAATACCGATCCTTATTGACGCCGCCCAGACCGGCGGGTGCTTTCCCATAGATGTTGAAGCCGACGGCATCGATTTTCTGGCATTTACAGGTCACAAGGGACTCCTGGGACCCCAGGGGACGGGCGGCCTGTATATTCGTCAGGGTCTGAGCGTAAAACCGCTCATTCGAGGCGGCACGGGCACCGTTTCTGAAAAGGAAGTTCAGCCGGATTTCCTGCCGGACGCGCTTGAAAGCGGGACCCGGAACAACGTCGGTATCGCCGGGCTGGGGGCCGGTGTCGATTTTATACTGAAGCATGGGGTCGAAAAAACCAGGGAGCATGAAAAGACACTCACCGCCGCATTGCTCTCACAGATCCGCACTCTGACCGGTGTGACAATATACGGCCCTCTTGACGCGGAAAGGCAGACGGCCGTACTGTCCATCACATTTGACAGCATATTGCCGCCCGGCGCACGCTACGACTATGGCGGGTGCGGGGCCGTCAACCTGGAATTGATGGAAGAAAACGTGTACCCCGCCGAGGCCGGGAATATCTTGAATACCGAATATGATATCCTGGTCAGGGCCGGCCTGCATTGCGCCCCCATAGCGCACAAGACACTCAGGTCTTTTCCCGAAGGGACGATCCGGATCAGCATGGGATATTTCAACACGTTGGAAGAGATGGAGATAACAGCGAACGCCATAAGAAAAATCGCTGAAAGGGCGCATAGCTGAAAGCGGTTTTTTTATCCTTCCTTTAAAGCAAACCACCAAAGTTCAGCCGGCACTCATTTTCGATTCACCACATAGATCCCGACACTGACCAGAATCAGTGCCAGAATAACGCGGAGTGTCAGTGGTTCATTAAGAAAAACAGCCCCGGCCAAAGCGGCAAATACAGGGGTCAGAAAGGTAAATGCGGAGAGCCGGCTCACCGGATAGGCGTGGACCAGAAAGAACCAGAGCAGATAGCTCATAAAGGCTATAATTATTGCCTGATATGCAAACGACAGGAGAATCAGCCCGTTGATAAACCTGATCGGCTCCTCATGAAACAAGGCGGTGAGAAGGAAAAGAATCGGTATGGAGAAGATTGTCTGATAAAAAAGGGTGTGATGATGGGACACCTTGCCCACTAATCGCCTTTTGATATAGATGGTCGTTGCGGCCCACAGGATCGCAGCCGAAAGTGCCAGCACATCGCCCAGCAGTTCCTTTGGTTCAGGCATGCCGAAATGTTTGCTCAAAAGGATGACAACCCCGCTGAAGGCCAGGATCAAACCGATCACCTTGTTCAGAGAAAGCCGATCACCCTTG
>CAZIXY010000002.1:0-37424 GCA_964543315.1 uncultured Desulfobacteraceae bacterium
TTGGCTTGCCGCACAATCCAGCCTGCCATTGATTCAGACAAACCGGTGAATATCCCGATGTTTCCTTCTTTTTGTTCTCCCACTTCTTTGCGTATACATCATCACGGCCTTTGAAAAGGGACATGAATAGTCTGATTTTGAGATCGAATCCGATCTGTTGTTTACATCTGAAAACAAGACGCTGTCCTTGGGTTCATCGTGGCGGATTCTTTTTTTTCTGTGGTTGGTTTTGCAATTTGGTTTTCATCAGGTCTACGTTCCGCTTTTCCAAGCTGCATTTTCAACCTATCGTTTTCTTCTATCAAGCGCCGATTCTCGCTTAGTAAGAGATTGTATTTTTCAAGCAACTCTCTGTAATCCATAATTGCCTTTAACATTGAGAGCCCTAAAAACATCTCTGTCATCTGGACACTGCACCGGCGATCCTGACTATCAGCTCAAAGGCCTCATCTATGTTGAAACTGTCGAAATCCGCAGGCCGGAGTACAGGCCTCAATTGACCTTCCACTTGCCGATCAAGCTCCCGCCTATAGTCCAAAGAGATGTCAACCGGGGTGTTTCCCGGTACATCGAGCTTTTTCTTTACCATGATGAGGAAATCAGGAGCATCAAGATCCAGGTTCACTTTGCAAACAGCATAGAAAAGATCGAATAAATCCCGGGAACCATCGCAGGAAGTTCATCAAAGATCTCTTTAATGGGGTTCATTTTAGAACGTCTCTGATTTCGCGGGGTGTCCACTGAAACCGGAATGACCAAATCCAGATCTTCACTGAGCCGGTAGAAATCCGAATAGACCTTGCCTAGGCAGGTCCCCCCTTTAAAAACAAGGGATGTCTCTCGGTCAAAGATGTGATGCAGAATCAATGAGCAATAGTAATCCTTTTCGATCAGGTTTGCCGTAAACCCTGTAACGCCCTCCGAATATGACAATGATTCACAGAAGATCTCGGGATCCGTATCATGAGGGTATGGAAAGCTCGCCTCATTCATTAACAATGATTCCCCACCTTCGGTTGATTGATCCTTTGGCGGATAGGCCTGGAATCCATGGAATCAGGGAACTTGAAGTGCTGAGTTGACGCTGGAGTCGATTCATCATTCTTGGATTCCGGATCAAAGTATCCAATAAATATCCGATTCGCCTGATTGTCGCCATATTTCCATATTTGGCTGTCACCTCAATTAATCTTGACAAAAGCACGGGCTCATTTTTTATCTCCCCTTTGATCCAGTCATATCCGCGGGGCAGACTATTAAACCGGGACCAGTCGTAAACAGCATCCATGAGGGTCCGGGCCTTGGAAGAGTAAATGATATCCAAAACCTCCCGGGTTTTAACGGTATTGACGGCTCCCAGTCGTTCATCAGCGACTTTGATGAATTGAAACGCCAGGCTCCCTATCAATCTTTTCCCGGAAATACGGTTATTGTAAAGATAAGTCACACTTGGAATTTGCTCATCGAGGCCATAGAAATTAAAAGCCGAAGGACCGCAGATCTGATATCTGCCCTTCTCCTCCACCATGAGTTTTTGAAGAATCAGGGCCATGCCTGGACTGTATTTGCCTCCAGCCGGTATTCGAGGGGGCACGAGATATACCCCCCGTTTAAGCCTCAAAATCCAGCCGGAATCCGACAGGCGGCGGAACAGATCGCGTTCCTGCGATGCCGATATATCTAAGACAGGAGCCATTTCTCCAGTGCGGACAATGTCCAGCTTTTTAAGTTGGACGTAGGCGAAAAACCGCGATGAAAGGCTTCCAAGTTCTGGTCCCTTTGATTTCATTATGTTTCTCATAAATGGGTTAACAACCCATTATCAAGAAATATCGTAAATGTCAATTTCTTTGCAATGGCCACAAAGGCCAAATGAAAAAACTTGAAGCCCATAGTACCTTTGATGGATGAAAAGTAAAAACGCCGATTCAAGAGAAAATTGGCGTTTCGATGGTTGTTGATTTTACTGGCGTGCCGAGCCGTAGCTTCGAGCAACATTAGATTCAATAGGTTTTGCCCGCCTTCGCCTCTGGGCTACGTCGCGGCAGCCTTCGCTTTCCGCGTTGCTCCAAGCGAAGGCTGGTCGGGGCGAGAGGATTTGAACCTCCGACACCCTGCTCCCAAAGCAGGTGCGCTACCAGACTGCGCCACGCCCCGATATCATTGAAATATAACCTTGCATGTAATCCCATCAAGTGGAAAAAATCAAGTCAATTTTCATGACTAAATTCTTGACCCCCCTATGTCTTTTCCCTATAATCCGACTTCAACGCTGATGTTTATCCACATCTCAGGATGTTGAAAAATAAATAAAACATACGGGAGACAATAAATGGAAATGACCAGGAAAATCGGTATCGGAATAGTCATGATTATCCCGGGGTTTGTGTTCGGTGGTCTTTTGTGGGAATTTATTGAGTCATGGATTGCTGTCCTCATCTTAGAGATTATCATGGCCGCAGTATATTACTCCATTATTACAGGAAGATTTTCGAGTCCTGCTCGGGGGGCTTAGTCTGCGTTTAAACATACTTTCCCGCCAAAACATAACAGGGGATTGGGCTTAAAAACCCAGTCCCCTGTTTCTTCCCGGTTCTCGGACAGGCTCCTCAAATTTTTTAAGCAATCCCCAAGGCAAACTTGAGTGATTTGAGCGTGTTTTTCATGAGCATGGTGATGGTCATAGGGCCTACACCACCAGGTACGGGTGTGATGAATCCGGCGATTTCCTTGGCCGCATCAAAGTCCACATCACCTTTCAGTATGGCAATCTTTTTGCCGGTCTTTTCGCTGATCTTCTCTCCAACGCGGTTGACGCCCACATCTATGACACAGGCACCCGGTTTGATCCATTCCGGTTTGACAAGCCCGGGAACCCCCGCGGCCACGATCAGGATATCCGCCCTTTTGCAGTGTGCCGCCATGTCTTTTGTGCGGGTGTGAACCACGGTCACCGTTGAATTGGCACCGTCCATCTTCTGCAGCATGATATTGGCGATCGGCTTGCCGACAATGTTGGAACGCCCCACGACCACTACCTCCGCACCGCTTGTTTCCACACCGGCCCGGATAATCATCTCCTGGATGCCTGCAGGTGTGCACGGCAGAAACTTGGCCTCAGAGCCGCCGATCATCAAACGACCCACATTGACAGGGTGAAAACCGTCCACATCCTTGTCGGGATCAATGGCATTTAGGATCTTCTTCTCATCAATGTGTTTCGGTAACGGCAACTGGACCAGGATACCGTTAATGGAATCATCCTTGTTGTACTTCTCGACGAGTGCCAGCAGATCCTCTTCGGAAATGTCCTCAGGCTGGCTGTCCTGAATCTCGTTGAAACCGAGCCCTTTGGCTGTTTTAATCTTTGCCGTGACATAGGATATGGAGGCTGGGTTTTCGCCGACAAGAATGGTTACCAGACCGGGGACCTTTCCATGTTCCTCTTTAATTTTCTTGACTTCTTCCTCGAGTTCCTGGAGGATTTGATCCCGGATTTCAGTTCCTTTGATCAGTTTTGCAGTCATCTTAAATCTCCTTTCCTGAAAGTTTTGTCCTTGTTCTAAAAGCTTGAAAAGCTTAAGAAAAAATTTGTACGCATTGATCGGGATTTCCATAGCACAGTTGTATTACAATATCAATTACTTTATCCTACCCCTGATCAACGGCAAGGCATCATCAGCTGCGTTACCTTCGATCGCTCCTCCCGCAAGAGTCAGCGGGGCCGGAGGGAACTTCAATTAAGAGATTTAAAATTGAGTGTGGATTTTAACATGGAGGAATACATGAGCATAAATCTAATTTACATCACGGCCGGTGATATTGAAGAGGCCAGGGCCCTTGGCAAGGCGCTCGTTTCGGAAAGGCTGGTTGCCTGTGTCAATATCATTGATAACATCCATTCCATATATTGGTGGGAGGGTAAGATACAGGATGACGGGGAGGTGATCATCATTGCCAAGACAAAAAAGTCCCTCGTCGCAGAGTTGATTGAAAAGGTAAAATCCATGCACAACTATGACTGCCCCTGTGTCGTGAGCCTGCCGATTGTTGATGGAAATAAGGAATTTTTAGGGTGGGTGGAGAAGGAAACCAGGCCTGGGAAGCCTGATCACCACTAATGTCCAGAGTGCTTGGAGATCCAGCTGAAGATACACTAAAATCTTGAAAAGATCACCTGGACCTGTTTCGGAGTCCCTTCAAAACCAAAAAGAGAACTATCAAACCGATTATTATAAAAACAACCAGATTGTAGCGGCCCATAATATGGGCCATCCTGTCCCTGACCGTCTCCCAGTTGGTTCCGAGCATATAGCCGACCGCTATCCAGATAAGGTTCCATACGGCGCAGCTTATGAGGGCCAGAAAGGTAACCCTTAAGGTCTTTAATTTTGATATCCCTCCTGCAATGGATATGGCGGAACGTACTCCGGGAAAGAATCTGTTCAGCAGGATGATCAGGTAGCCGAATCTTCGGAACCATTCTTCTGCCTTGATAATGTCTTTTGCTTTAAAGAACCGGTAGTCTTTTTCCACAAAAAAACGCCTGCCCAGCAAGGTCCCGATCCAGAAAAGGGACATGAAGCCTAAAACGCTGCCGAGGGTGGTTGACAGGTAGACGCCGAAAAAGTTCAGCCTTTGGGTGCCGACAAGAAAGGCGCCGAATGCGGTGACGGTGTCGCCCGGGATCGGCGGAAAGATATTCTCCACAAATGCGCTTAGACCCAGTAAGAGATAGATCATATAATCGGGAAGCGAATTGAGGAAATCCAGAAAACTGTCAAGATTTATCATATGTCATTTTTGCTTGCTTCATATTTTAAAGGTCTCTCTGGACCACAACGGGCAAACGCCAGCAATGGAATTATTATGCATTTGAAGGCAAAAAAACAAGGTTTCTTTTGTCTTGACTGGGATTCCTGCGTTTGTTATCAGAATTGTGATTGAGTGTATATGCAAACCGAACCCAGGAAAGAGCATATAAGGAACAAATGGCAAAGAAAAAAACAAGCAGAAAGGCTCTCTTAAAAGAACCGGATGAATTCCTGTCCTTTTCAACAAGGGCCGTCAACTTTTTTAATGCCCACCTCCGTGCGATTCAATACATAGGTTATGCCGTAGGAATTATTGTACTTGCCTATCTGGCGGGCTACGCATACCTGCGTTCGGTAAACAAAAATGCCCAGCATGCCTATAATATTGCCCACTATACCTTTTCAAAAAGCCTGAAAGAAGGCCTCACTTCTGAAAAACTGAGGGAATCTGAAGCCCTTTTTAAAACAGTTGTCGATGAATACGGGCTGTCAAAGGTCGCCCGGTTGGCCCTTCCCAATGTAGCGTATGCAAAGTTCATCGAAAAGAAATATGATGAAGCTATTGAACTATACAAAAAATTTCTCGGAAAGGTTTCAGGAAACGAGCGGTACGAATCGCTCGCACATCTGGCAATAGCCGGATGTTATGAGGCCAAAGGAGATTTGCAAGGGGCCGTTGAATCACTGGGTCCTGTCGTTGATCGCCCGGATGATCCATTCAGGGAAATAGCCATGTTTAACCTTGCACGTCTTTACCGGCTCTCGAGTCGGCATGAAAAAGAAAAAGAAATTCTCAATAGATTCGTTCAGGAGTACGGCAGTTCGCCTTTTGCTCCCATGGCCAAGGCGCGCCTCTGAAAAACAGTTATTAAGTCTTCATCGACTATTTCTTGTTATTTCCTCAAAAAAACGCTTCCTGCTTTTTTTTATTTCAAGGTATTATGATAAAAATCGTGTGAATGGCATTTTTCTTGACAGGGCCATAATTATTTCCTACAGTCACTTTGTAGCTAAAATATAGCTTTTAAAAGGAGTTATGTCATGATCATACCTGAGATTTTGGCAAGGAACGCCAGGATGTATGGGGATGAGGTTGCCCTTATAGAAAGGGAACCGGCAAAGGCGAAGAGGGTGGCCATCACATGGAAAGAATTTGATGAAATGGCGAACAGGGTAGCGCACGCCCTGATAGCCAAAGGTATTAAAAAGGGGGACAAAGTCATTCACCTGATGATGAATTGTCTGGAATGGCTTCCTGCCTATTTCGGAATTCTGAGGACAGGCGCATGGGCAGTACCCCTGAATTTCAGGTTCACTGCGGATGATATACGGTATTGTGCCGAGATCGCCGAGGCCGAGGCCATGATTTTTGGCGAGGAGTTTGTGGACCGGGTAAACACCATAAAAGGGGATCTGCCGACCATCAAGGATTACGTGTTTGTCGGGCCACTCGATCTGAAGCCTGATTATGCCGAGGATTTTGATTCCTTTTTAGAAACCGGTTCAACAGGCAGTCCCGATATACCTATCGGACTTCTGGACGAAGCAGCCCTTTACTTTACATCCGGAACGACGGGGCAGCCAAAGCCCATTCTATTGACCCACAGGAACCTGGAGTTTGCATGTATCGTCGAAAACCGCCATCACAATCAGAAACATGACGACAATTTCCTCTGTATCCCTCCCCTTTACCACACAGGTGCCAAAATGCACTGGTTTGGAAATTTTATTGTGGGAGCCAAGGCGGTCATCCTTAAAGGCGTAAAACCCGCATGGATTCTTGAGGCGGTCTCTGAAGAAAAGGCTACGATTGTCTGGCTTCTGGTGCCATGGGCCCAGGACATTCTTATCGCCATTGAAAACGGCGATGTTTCCCTTTCCGATTACCAGCTCGACCAGTGGAGGCTTATGCATATCGGGGCACAGCCCGTACCTCCCAGCCTGGTTAAGAATTGGAAGAAGGTCTTCCCACACCACGACTATGATACGAATTACGGATTGAGTGAAACCACGGGACCGGGCTGCGTGCACTTGGGGATTGAAAATCTTCATAAGGTGGGGGCTATCGGCGTGCCGGGTTTTGACTGGGAATACAAGATCGTTGACAATGAGCGAAATGAGGCCTCCAAGGGTGAGCCGGGAGAGCTCATGGTCAAAGGACCCGGCGTTATGAGGGAGTATTACAAAAACCCTGAGGCTACGAAAGATACAATCTTTGACGGCTGGCTCCTGACCGGAGACATGGCCCGGGTGGACGAGGAAGGATTTATCTGGCTCGTAGACAGGAAGAAGGATGTTATCATCACGGGGGGCGAGAATATCTTTCCCGTAGAGATAGAAGATTTTCTGATGGAGA
The DNA here is from genome assembly GCA_964543315.1 of uncultured Desulfobacteraceae bacterium. GTDB lineage: Bacteria > Desulfobacterota > DSM-4660 > Desulfatiglandales > Desulfatiglandaceae > JAFDHL01. The sequence continues at coordinate 7,171 of CAZIXY010000002.1, forward strand.
ATGAAAAGATTCAGGATGCCGCCGTTATCGGCATTCCCAACGAGCGGTTGGGCGAGATTGTGGCGGCTATTGTCAAGGTCAAACCGGGGCAGGAAATGACGGAAGAAGATTTCATGGCCCATTGCGAGGCCCTGCCGCGATACAAGAGGCCGAGGGCGGTTTTCTTCGGCGATGTTCCCAGGAATCCAACCGGAAAGATCGAAAAGCCAAAACTCAGAAAGCAATATGCCGGTATGGCAGAAAGTTTTAAAGTATAAAATCGTCTTCGCGATTTTATAAAACGAGGCTACGCCGCTTTAAATAACAAAAATTTAAACAATTAAGTTGGAGACAAACCAATTAATCATGTTATCCTGTCAAAAAAGCAGAACCATTACCAAAAATTATAACCAAAAATTTGGGGGAAAAACATGCACAAATTATTGACGGAAGAATCGGGAAAGGAGCTGCTTCTACTGGGTAATGAGGCTATTGCACGCGGTGCCCTTGAAGCAGGCGTCTCCTTTACTACCTGCTATCCGGGAACTCCTTCTTCAGAGATTCCGGATCAGTTTTTCAGGATCAGCCAGGAGACTGATCTCTATTTCGAATATTCCACGAATGAAAAGGTCGCCCTGGAGGTGGGTGCAGGAGCAGCGATCTCGGGCTTAAGGACCATGGTGACCATGAAACATGTGGGCCTCAACGTGGCATCCGATCCTTTGATGACCCTGGCCTATTTGGGTATCAAGGGGGGTATGGTCATTATCAATGCGGATGATCCTTTTTGCTTTTCCAGCCAGAATGAGCAGGACAATCGTTATTATGCAAGGTTGTCAAGTCTGCCGATGCTGGAACCCACAAATGTCCAGGAAATGAAGGACATGACCGTCGTTGCCTTTGATTTGTCGGAAGAACTGGAACTCCCGGTGATTATAAGGACCACCACCCGTTTGAACCATATCAGCGCGGCTGTGAAGCTGGGAGAATTAAGGCCTGTCAAAACAAAGGATACATTTCAGAAAAACCCCTTTCATTTTGTTGCCGTGCCCGCGGTCTCAAGAAACCTGCATAGGTTGCTTTTAGAGAAATATGAACGGGCATTGGAGAAATCGGAGAAATGGCCGGACAACCAGATAATAGGCAGCGGCAAATGGGGTATTGTTGCCAACGGGGTGAGCTTTAATTATGCGAGTGACGCGGTTTCGGATCTCGGAATAGCGGATAAGGTCAGTGTCCTTAAATTGGGGTTTTCGTGGCCCCTGCCAAAAGATCTCTGTACCCGTTTTTTGAAACAGGTGGACAAGGTGCTGGTTGTGGAAGAGCTGGAGCCGGTCATGGAGAACGACCTGAGGGCTATTGCACAGGAAAGCGGGATCACGATACCGATCAAGGGAAAGGGTGTTGGAGGTCTTTCCCGGCTCTTTGAATATGATCCCGGTATGGTTAGAAAGGCTGTGGCCGAATATTTTGAGGTGGATTACAAAGCGCCCGCAATTCCTGATTTATCCGATATTCCGGAACTGCCCGGAAGACCCCCGAACCTTTGCGCGGGATGCCCACACCGTGCAACCTACTATTCCGTAAAACAGGTATATGGCCCTGACGCCATCTATCCGACGGATATTGGTTGTTACACCCTGGGTCTTCTGCCGCCGATTTCCATGGCGGACCTCGTCATATGTATGGGGTCTTCCGTCAGCACCGGTTGCGGCTTTTCCAGAGCCACGGATCAAAAAGTGGTCTCATTTATAGGGGATTCCACATTTTTCCATTCGGGTATCACCGGTCTCTTGAATGCGGTGCATAACAAACACAAATTTACCCTGGTCATTCTCGACAACGGGACAACGGCCATGACCGGCCATCAGCCCCATCCGGGTGTCGACACCGATGCCATGGGTGTTGATCTGACAAGGGTTTCCGTGGAAGATATTGTCCGAGGCTGCGGTGTCAAAGATGTCCATGTCGTGAGGCCGTTCAATTTGAAAAAGACCATTGAGGCGGTCAAGGCCACAATGGAATATGATGGGATATCGGTCATTATCTCGAAGGAACTGTGTCCGCTGTTTGCAAAGGCCGTAGGCAAGTTCAAGAAGACAAGGCCTTTTTATGTCAATCACAACAAATGTAAAAATCATCGGGACTGCATCAACCTGCTGGCCTGCCCTGCCATGTACATGGATGGAGAGCAGGTCGAAATCGACGAGAATCTCTGTATCGGATGTTCGGTTTGCGCCCAGGTATGTCCTGAAAACGCGATTCTGCCACTGAAGAAATAAAATAACCTCACTATGTTCGGTTATTTTATGTAACGCGACTTCGTCGCTTATTTGAATACAACGCCATAGGGTCGGCCACTTACCGGCCATATAAGCTTCTCTATCCTAAACAGTAATCAGAACGGGAGAATGAATATGGAAACAAAAAGATTGGTATTTATCGGCGTCGGCGGGCAGGGAAACCTTCTTGCGTCACGTCTTGTAGGAGAGGCTGCTCTCTCTTTGGGTATACCTGCAGTAGTGAGCGAGATTCACGGCATGGCCCAGCGGGGCGGAATCGTGGAATCGGCTGTTTTATTGGGCGAGGTGACCAGTCCGATCGTGTCCAATTCGGAAGCCGATGTGTTGATAGGGTTCGAGCCCTTGGAAACCTTGCGGTCACTGGGAAAATGCAACAAGGACACTTTTATCATTACCAATACCCACCCTCTGCCCCCGTTCACAGTTGCCGTTGGTCAGGGGACCTATCCACCGGTCGATGAAAGCCTGGAGATGATTAGAAATAAGGCAAAAAGGGTTATCGCCATTGACGGGAATGCCATGGCCAATGAGGCCGGCAATCCATTGTCCTTGAACATGGTTATGCTGGGGGCTTTAATTGGCTCCGGGACTATTCGCATCGGCGCGGAGGATATGAAAAAAACCATATCCACGTCTACCAAGAAGGCATTTTTGGCATCCAATCTAAAGGCCTTTGACCTCGGTATGCAAAGCGCACAATAGTTGGGTGTTTGATTCCGGCACAAATGATAAAGATTTTCCTTTTTCGTCACAATTTGGGAGGGAAAGTATGTCAACGCTCTCTCCCAAATGTTTTTTGCAGGTCCTGTTAAAAAAGCCGGCCCGAAGTATTTTTTCCACGGTCGCTAAAGACCCCCGTTATTGAGATTCCGGTCATGAAAAGCATCGTCCTTTTATCAACACCATGGCCCCTGTTTAACCGTCCTTCAGTACAAATAGGTTCCCTCAAGGCGTTTGTGAGACACGACCAGCCCGAAATAGGGGTAGACGCCAAGCACATTTATCTGAGCGTCGCCGAGGGCATAGGCTATGATCTTTATGGTCATATCTCCGACAGGACCTGGCTTGCGGAGTCCCCTTACGCGGCGCTTTTGTATCCAAATCGACTGTCGAAGGTTGAACGCTTTTGGAAAAAGAGAACCGCAGGCGTGCCCGTTGCCGAGGAATGTGATTTGGGGGAACTCTGCAGCAGACTGAAAAGAATATCTTTCCGGGCCCTTGATAGTGAAGATTGGAACCGCTATATGCTTGCTGGATTCTCGATATGTTTCGGCCAGCTAACAAGCTCGCTCTTCTTTATACGCGAAATCAAGAAGCTGGCGCCGACACTTAAAATAGTTGTGGGAGGATCCGCATGTGCAGGAGATTTGGGAGTAAGGCTTCTTCATAGTTTTCCGGAGATTAACTTCGTTATTCAAGGGGAGGGTGAATTGCCGCTTGCCCGTCTGGTAAAGTCCCTGATAGACAATAAGGAAGATTCTCGAGACCTTTTTTTCCCGGGCCTGATTTCAAGTCATAAAGCCCCAAAGGATCAAACAACATCTCAGGTGCCTAACCTTGACGACCTGCCTATCCCTGAATACGAAGACTACTTCAATCAATTACAAAGCCTTGGGCCTGAAAAGAAATTTCTGCCAAGAGTTCCGATGGAGATATCGCGAGGCTGCTGGTGGAGGAAAAGTATCGTAACAAAAGGCCCTTCGGGGTGCGCTTTCTGCAATCTCAATTTGCAATGGCAGGGATACCGTGCCAAGTCCCATAAGAGGGCCATTGCGGAACTGGATGGCCTGACCCATAAGCACCGAATCCTTTCGGTGTCATTCATGGACAATCTTCTCCCATCAAAGGGCTTGAAGGCCCTATTTGAGGGAATCGCAAGGCTCAAAAAGGACTTTCGGCTTTTTACTGAGATAAGGGCTACAACAACACGGGATGTATTGGCTGCCATGGGCGCGGCCGGAATGCGCGAAGTACAGGTAGGCGTCGAGTCCCTCAGCACCGGCCTTCTCTACAAGCTGAATAAGGGGACAACAACCATGGATAACATGGAGATCATGAAAAACTGTGAGACGCCCGGTCTGCCAAACTTAACGGGCAATCTGATACTCCAATTTCCTTCAAGTGACGAACAGGACGTAGCTGAGACTCTTTCGAATCTCGAATTCGCCATGCCGTTTCGGCCCCTGAAAGGGATTCCATTCTGGCTGGGATATGGTAGCCCTGTCTGGCAGATGCCGGATGCCTACGGTATTAAAAGATTGAAGAATCACCCCTATTACAGGCATCTTTTCCCAAAAGAAATTCCGGGGGATCTCAAGTTTATCATTCAAGGGTATCAGGGTGGAATCAGATACCAGAGACGCCTATGGCGTCCGGTAAGGGAAAAAATAGAAGAATGGAGAAAAAACTATTTTAGGCTTCATGAACTGGAGAACAGCGGCCCCATTCTGTCCTATCAGGACGGGCGGGATTTCATGATCATTCGGCAGAGACGCTATAAAAATCATGATATGACCCACAGGCTCGTAAATACTTCCAGGAAGATCTATCTTTTTTGTCAGACACAGCGATCCATGCAGGAGATTTGTGCCCGGTTCCCCGGTTTTGGGGAAGACAGGGTGGGCCCCTTTTTGCGAATGATGGCGGAGAAGCGGCTGATGTTCAACGAAAAGGATCGCTATCTCAGCCTGGCGGTTCCCGTAAAGGGACTTTCCTTAAAAGGATGACTGGCACGGCATGACATAGAAGTGATCGAGATTTCAATTCTCATCTTCACGCTTTTTGGTACAACGTCAATATCCCTTCCAGTGGGCTGACAGCCTCCATAAGTTGCATTCCCTCATATTTGGGAAGGATCATATCAAGGCCGTAGACCATCAAAATCGAGCCCCTTTTTGCTTTCCGGGCAATCAGTCGGGCAAACTCTTCGTGCATTACCAGGTAGGTGTAAAAGATATCAAATTGTTCGAAGGGAACCCCGGTGTCCCGCAGGATCGTTTCATGGACCGCTTGATCCGTGGCGTCACCCTGAAAGAGGAGTATATTATCCGGAGGAGGGAGAAGCCCATCCCTCTTGAGATTTTCATTCAGTTTTGACTTCAATGGATATGATTCTTTTAACGTCCATTCATCCAGTTCAATGCCGACGGAGGTTTTGACCAGATAACTCATAAAGACATTTAACCTGCCGTCGCCGCATCCAAGGTCCATAAACAGGGTTTCGCGAGGTTTGATAATTTTTTGACCCAACAGGCGGTCCAGGCAGTTAAAGACAGTCATCAGGTCGGTGGATCTCCTGAAACCCAAAGGACCCGTATCACCAACCTTACGGTTATCGTAAAACCCGGCTACCTTGATGAGAGTCTTTTTCAGTTGTTCATCCAGTTCCGTTTTTTCTTCCTCGCCAGGGTCTTTTAATTGGAGAACCCCTTCATTATCATGCCGCCAGTCTAAGCTGGGCCTCGACAATATCCCAGGGCACTTCTATTTTGTCATCTTTGGTATGGCCGATAAGCCCTATCCGCTCCAGTTTCCTTACATCTGTATGAACATTCTTATAATCACGGCCCAGCTCTTTTGTCAGAGCGCGAATGCTCATCGGTCCGTTTTTACGAAGTTCCTTCAATAACAACCACCGTCGCGGAGTAAGTGCCTTAAGCAGCGTATCCAGGTTTTCGAAGTCCAGCCGTTGCTCGACTTTAACTTTTTTTCCACGTTCCGCGCTTTGCCATGCATTAATAAAACCTTTAGCTGTGCTTACGGAATCTCCGACCCCAATATGTATCTCTTTTTTCATTTCTATCCCCTCCGTGCCCTTTCAATACCTTCCAGGAAATCTGCCACCAAAGTCTCCACATTTTTGAACTTATAGGGTTCTTCCTGTCCCTCCTTGTGCCTGTAATGGCCTTTACGGGTCTCATTGTCGTATCGCACTACACAGGTGTTATCAGCAAGCCCGTAATAAAGGCGATATTTCAGGCCATGAGGTTTATCAGGAGTTTTTTCTGGAAGTTGCCACAGTACCATCTCACGAATAGCACCGTCAGCATAGATATATTTTTCCCGATAGATCAACCTTGCTTGCATATGGCATTATATACCATATGGCAAAATGGAATACAAGGAAAAATGTAGAAACAATTATCAGGTCTATTGTAAGGCTGCTAAAAAAAGAAGGAAATTCAGCCTGGATTATATGCGGCAATTTTTTTGACATTTTCATGCAACAAAAAGAGGGTGTTCAATTCTACCTCTTCTTTTTCGCGCAATGCCTTTATTGCGAGGGGATCGATACGGTCGGTTATTTTTTTGCAGATGTAATTGACACAGATTACGTGGCGTGCGAGAAGAACGCAGCCTGTTTTTCCCAAGAAAAAACAACTCTTAGGATCGTGTCTTTTTTTTGGAAGCCTGACTTTTAGGAGGAGGTTGATGAGAAGGAGCCATCCATCGTACTTGTTTTCAATTCCCTTCCCACAGCAGGAGCCTCCTTCGTTCCGTTCACATTCACTACATACAGCATCTATCCCGGTAGCGGTCATCTCATCGCGGGAGTTTTGAACCGCCGTTTTCAACCTGTCGATTAGATCGACTATCCTCCTGTCTTTAGAAAATTTATTGCCTAACCTCTCGTAGCAATTTTCGGCCCAGGCAATCTTTTCTTCAATGGGACTTGTCAGAGATAGTTTTCTTATGTTCATTGGGAGGGTATTGTCAACAATAGCCGGCTCCATTTATTTTTTTTTCTTGGTCGTGCTTTTTTTCTTTGTTTTTGGCTTTTTTTTCTCTTCGTTTTCTTTGTCTCCGAATCGCTTGAGGCCTTCGGCAAGTTCTTTTAATTTTGTATCAACCAGATAGTTGATTGTCCCTTTGGGATAGGTCCCATCGGCCTTTTTTTCGCCGGCCTTTTTCCCGGTAAGGATTTCAATGCCTTCATCAATATTTTTTACAGGATATACATGAAAATGGCCTTTTTTGACTGCATCAACGACATCCTTTCTAAGCATCAGGTCTTTGACATTGCTCTCGGGAATCATAACCCCCTGATTTTTGGTTATGCCTTTCTTGCGGCAACAGTCATAGAAACCTTCAATTTTTTGATTAACACCCCCTATTGCCTGTACTTCTCCATTCTGATTTACCGAACCGGTCACGGCAATATACTGCTTGATTGGGATCCCGGATAGGCTGGACAGCAATGCATATATCTCTGTAGAAGATGCACTGTCCCCGTCAACACCTCCATAAGACTGCTCAAAGGCAATACTGGCACTCATGGTCAGGGGCTTATCCTGGGCATATTTTTTCCTGAGATATCCGCTCAGGATAAGGACGCCCTTATTGTGGGTACTGCCGGACATATCCGACTCCCTCTCAATGTTAATGATACCTGCGCGGCCCATAGAGGTAGAGGCCGTGATGCGGGAGGGTTTGCCGAACATGAAGTCCCCCATATTATAAACGGCCAGACCGTTGACCTGCCCCAAGACCTCTCCATCCGCATCAATCATGAGGGTCCCTCGATCAATCATCTCCTGGATATGTTCCTCAATCATATTGGACCGGTAGATCCTGGCCTCTATGGCCTTATCCACATGCCGTCCAGCTACCGTATCCTTCTTTTCCTGTCCTGCCCAGAAATCGGCCTCCCGGATCAGATTTGTGACGTCCGTAAAGCTCGTCGTGATTTTCTCCTGCCTTCCGGTCATACGGACAGCCTGTTCAACCAGTGCGGCTACAGCCGTTTTGTCAAAGGGCCTCAATTTATCCTGCTCGGTACCCATCTTGATAAATTCTGCGAATTTCTGAATGCTCTCATCGCTTTTTTCCATTGAGGTGTCAAAATCGGCCCTTACTTTGAAAATCTTTTTGACATCTTCATCATAGGTCATAAGGAGATGATAAAGATACAGATCCGAGATAACAACCACCTTAACATCCAGTTCGATCGATTCAGGCTTTAAGCCACTTGTTGTGAACAGATAAAAAGGATCATATGTCTCAATTTCGAGTTTTTCGCTCTTCAGAGCCCTTTTGAGAGCTCGCCATACGCCGGGCTCCACAATGGCGTCCATGAGATTAAGCACCAGGTAGCCACCGTTGGCCCTGATAAAGGAACCGGCCTTGATTTTGCTGAAATCCGTTCGCCAGATCCCACTCCGGTCGACAACCCTCTCAATACTCCCGAAGAGGTTTCGATAGGTAGGATGTTCTTCAATGATCACCGGAGGTCCCTTCTGTTCCTTGTTATCAACCAGGAGATTTATCTGATAAGGCAGAAACGGATCGCCCTCGGAAAGAACTGGCAGCAGCCCCGGCAAGGGTGACTGGGCCTGAGGCCTAAAGATCTGAAGGTTGTTGCCCATGTCTTCCAGCAGGGCATGGAGATAATCTTTGATTGGCTTGCTCTTAAATTTTTTTAAGACGGGCTCGACCATGCGGGTTGCATTTTCCGTAAACATCACATGATCCATTTTCTCTACTTTTTCCTGGACCTCCTTCTGTAAGTCCCTGAGTTCAAGGAAGATTTGATCAATCTGGTCTCTCAGCTTCGTATGCTTTGACTTTAAGGCCTCGAATTCCTCTTTCGGGAATCTTCCCTTCGCGACCATGGCCTCTAATTGGTCAATATGAACAGGATTTCCGTCAACCATGGGCATCACTTCCGGCCGCTTGACCTGTCCGATCTGGACGTCCACAAGAGTGAAGCCCTCTTCTTTCACCTTCTCGTCGAGATCCTTGAAAAAGCCTTTTCCTTTTTGTTCATAGGTCTCCATGATCTCTTTTTTGAGATTGATGTATTCCTGGCTTTCAAAGAGTTGCGGTATTTCTTTTTTCAGGGTCTCAACCAGGTCATATATGGCCTTTTTAAAAGCGCTCCCAGTCCCTTTCTTCAGACGAATGAGGAAAGGGGCTTCAGCATTCTCAAAATTGTTCACATAGCAAAGGTCTTCAGGGTCACGACCATTTTTTGACATCTCCTTAATAAGCTTCTGGACGGTGGAGGTCCTCCCTGTCCCGGGGGTTCCGGTGACAAATACATTGTAGCCGGGTTTATTCATGCCCATCCCGAACTGGAATGCCTCCACTCCTCTCTTTTGTCCGATGATCTCTTTTAACGGCTTGAGATCAGCGGTGGTTTCAAAGGGGAGGCTTGCAGGATCAAGCTGCCACCTGAGCTTATTAACGGGGACTTCCCTGTATGCTTTTTTCTTTGGCATTTAAGACCTCCGTATTTTTTTCAAATGAAGTTAATGATTTCAAATTTTACTAAGTGTGAATTTCTACCTTGATACCGCGTGCCTTCTGCGGTTTCCATTTGGGCATGATGATTTTCAGTATGCCTTTTTCATAAGTGGCCCTGATCTCGCCGACCCTTACCCGGCATGGCAGTCGAAGAGTGCGTTTGAAAGAGGTGAACCTTCTCTTAACGCTGTGGTAGTAGCCATTTTCTCCGGCGGTGACTATCTTTTTCTGACCCTTGATTGTCAACATTATGTCATTGGTTATGGAGACATCCAGATTTTCCGGATTAACCCCTTTAAGCTCCGCCTTTACCATAAGTGAATCTTCCGTTTCTCTAACCTGCAATGAGAAGCCTTCTGAAACTTCGCATAAAAAGCGGCCGATTCCAAAATCACACCAGCAGCGATCAAAGAGACGATCGAGGTCTCTTCTCAATTTATCTATTTCCTCGGTTTTCCACAGCATAAGTTCGGACATGGCAATACCCTCTTTTATGTCTAAATATTTATCCGAAACATAGTTACATTTTCAATATATTCTAAAAACACCTGTTTGCATATGCAAGAAATTTATTTATCTCATGTCACTTTCATTTTCGCCCTCAGACAATCTGCTAATGATAGAACAAAATTATTGGATCGCCATATTTTTCCCAAATTGTTGAAAACAAAAACGCTTAATTTCTTAGAGAAGATCTTCCAGAGCCTCCTGGATATTGGAAAACTGAAAATTAAACCCCATATCAAGGAGTCTTTTAGGCAAGGCCTTTTGTCCGTTTAAAAGCACCGATCCGAATTCACCCATGGTGAGCCTGATCAAGAATCCCGGAACCGCCGGCATAAATGTGGGCCTTCCCAGGGCGTTTCCCAGTGCTTTTGTGAAAGTGCGGTTTCGCACCGGCTCCGGGGATGTGCAGTTTATGGGTCCGGATATATTTTTCTGTTCCAGCAGAAAGAGGAAGATCTTGACCAGATCCTGTTCATGAATCCAGGAAAACCACTGATTCCCACCACCCAAGGGACTTCCAAGACCTTTTTTGAACAGGGGGATCAATTGATTCAGGGCACCCCCACCCGAACCCAGAACTATGCCGAAACGGCACAGAATGACCCTTATGCCGTGCCTTTCAGCCTTTAGGGCGGCTGCTTCCCACTCGCTTGTGACAGACGCAAGGAAGTCGCTACCCCCGGGGCTCCCCTCGTCCAGGTCTTCATCGCCACAGAATCCGTAGTAACCAACGGCAGATGTGCTGAGAAGGACGGTCTCTTTGCCCTTGCGGGAGGAAAGGGCATTCACCAGGTTTTGAGTCGTCAAGACACGGCTGTCTCGAATCATTTTCTTGGTCTTGGGGTTCCATCTTGTAAATATAGAATGCCCTGCGAGGTTAATAACGGCATCATGGCCGGCGATGCTTTCCTGCCAGGATCCCGGCGATACGGGATCTCCTTCAACAAAGGAGGTGCCCTTTAAAACGGCTCGGTTTTTGATAGAGCGTGTTAAGATGGTCACCTGGTGTCCCTGATCCACAAGTTTACCGGCAAGAAGGGTTCCCGCAAACCCAGTACCTCCCGTTATAAATATTTTCATGATATTCTCCGAATTGAAGGGACGTTTTTCAGCCTTAGAGTCTAGCGATCTTGAATGTGTCACTTTTATACAAGCGCCCTTAATTTAAATAAAAGTGCGGTGTCCTGTAAACCGGAAATGTTGAGGGCGTCTTTTAAGTTTCTTGCATTTCCTCTTATATCTCATTAAGTATACGGGTTATGAATCAGATAAAGGCCATAGGATTTGATCTTTTCAATACCTTGATTACGGTAGAGCCACAGACCCTTGGCGAGGCCATGGGAAGGCTTTTCAAAAGCCTTACGAATGACGGCTTCGAACTGGATGAAGAATCCTTCAAACAAAGATACCGTCAAGCCGCTTCCAGGTTTCTTGAAGAGACTAGGCGGGAAGGGAGGGAGACACACAACCGCTTTTGGATCAGTGCGGCACTCAATAACATGGGCTACAACGTCCCGCCGGGTGACCCCAGGATCGCGGAGGCTGTTGAAGGGTATTTTTCAGCCTTTTATCCGCACTGCCGTCTTGTTCCCGGAACAAAAGAAATGCTTGAATCCTTAAGCGGTACATACCGTATCGGCTTGCTGAGTAATTTTACCCACGCTCCGGCTGCCAGGGAGATACTGAAAACGGTGGGCTTGACGCCGTTTTTTGAAAGGGTGCTCATATCCGGCGAGCTGGGTTTTCGTAAGCCGCATCGTTTGGTATTTGACCGGCTCATTGAGAGCCTGGAGGTGGAAGGGAACCATATTCTTTATGTTGGTGATGATCCCGAATCCGATATAATGGGAGCCATTAAGGCCGGAATCCAGCCTGTCTGGACAACCTATGTTAGGGATCACCATTTGCCGACGATACCCGGCATCCTTTATAAAGCGGCCGAAGATCCGGGCGGGGATGTGCCGAGAATTTCAGTCTGGCAGGATTTGTTCGCTCTGCTTCAGAGGGTATAATTCATAGGAAAGGCCTCCTAAAGGACGCCGGAATTTGATGGAAGAGAATGCATAGGAACATGATCTTCAACAGACTCTTAAAATCGAGCGTCATATTTTTTTTATTGAGCATGCTTCTGTCTCCGGCACTGGCTGAAGATAGATACGACGCCAAGATCACGGCGTACAAATATCGTTACAATAACCTGACGGTTATTGGGGACCCCGTATTCCACACAGTAAAGTCGGAAGACACTTTACTGGACATAGCAAGAGACTACGGGCTGGGATACAATGAAATGGTTCTTCCGTATCCCCACATGGACCCCTGGATGCCGCCTGTTGATGAGCGGCTTTTAGTCCCCTCATTCTGGGTGCTTCCTAACACAAAGCATCAGCAACTGGTCATCAATGTGCCGGAAATGAGGCTCTATTTTTTCCAAAAAGGGCGGTCCCGTGTCCAGACATATCCTGTCGCCCTCGGAGACAAAGACTGGCAAACTCCTCTGGGTATCTTTTTTATCAATGAGAAGCGGCCTAATCCCACCTGGTACATCCCCGAATCACTCCGAACAGAATACGGGGCAAAAGCCATGCCCCACGGCCCGCGCAACCCCATGGGAAAGTTTGCCATGAGGTTTTCAGCGGGGTCCTTTGCCATTCACGGAACACATATGCCGTGGGGCGTCGGCAGGCTTGTGAGTCACGGATGCGTTCGTTGCTACCCGGAACATATTCGCCTTCTTTACCCCAAGGTGAAGTTAAAAACAAAACTTGAGATTATCTACGAAACCATCAAAATCGGCCGGAAGGGAAACCGCGTTTTTGTGGAAGTGCATCCCGATGTTTATGACAAAATCTCTGATTTCGAAAAATATGCTGAAAATACACGGAAGCTTCACCCCATGGCTGTTTATATGGATCCGGAAAAATACAAATCTGCCGTGCGCCAAAGGAGCGGGGTCCCGACGGATGTCACCCTTGAACCGGGAAAACCCGTACAAGAAAGCTCTCCGCGAATTTCAAAAAAATAACCATACTGACCGACCAAGCAAAAAAAATGCCTTGAGCTGAGATTGAGTGTCGTGTCTTAGAAGAAAAAGTGTCTTTCCTTTATGACCGAATTTTCTTCTTTTTTGTCATTTAAGTATTTGGTGTTTGGATTCTTTCCAGCCTAAGGCTGGTGGATTTCGATGTTAGATATTCGAATTTAGGATTTTAAATTTGCCCGTTAAGCCCTACGCCCTGGGCCTTGTGCCGTTTCAATATTCCCGCCATTCACATTTCAGGTGGCTGCACTTGGGTATTATGCGATCCAGGATTTCCTGCCTTCTATTGTGCGCCCATTCAGGAACCTCCGAGTTCCAGTTTTCAGCAGACGGGATATGAACCACCGTCGGTGTCTTGAGACCGGGATCGACCTGAAAAGTGATGGAGCTTTTTCCTTCTATATACTTGATATATCGAAATGCTATGAGCAGATCGAATTTTTCGTTGTCCGGCTTATCGGGTGCGCGCTTTTGTGCCTCCGGTTCAAGGCGGTTAGACGGTTTCTTTTCCTGTGGTAATTGTTTTGAAGTGAGCTTTACGGGTTTTTCGGGATCAATCTGTTTTATCCTCTGCAAGTGACGTCCGCCGTCAAAGGGGGTTACAAGCCAGGTTTTTACAATCTCAAGGGCCTGATCGGGCGAGACCATTCTTTCCCCCAGGGAAAGAATGTTTGCATCGTTATGCTTTCTGGCAAAAAGCGCCGATTCGGTGTTCCAGCAAAGCGCGCATCTTATTCCGGTGATTCTGTTGGCCACCATGGCCTCACCGTTTCCCGATCCACCCAGTATGATACCCCTGTCGAATTCTTTCCTGGCGACGGCCTCGGCCACAGGCCGGATATAGAGGGGGTAATCCACCGCCTTGTCGGAATGTGTGCCGAAATCGTGAAACTCGTATCCGTTTTCTCTCAAGAATGTTTTGATCTGTTCCTTGTACCGGAAACCGGCATGATCTGAACCAATGGCAATCTTCATAGTTTTCTCCCTTAAGATGAACCTACAAGTGAGTTATTTTGATCTGCTGCAGGATTTCTTGCAGCTCATGTAAATGACAGAGTTCCGTGCCGGGGGTTTTGGCAGTAGCCGTTCCGGCTGCACAGGCCATGCGCACGCACTCTGCTAATTCTTTTCCCTGGGAGTGGGCCTGTACAAAACCGGCCACTACCGAATCACCTGCGCCAACGGTGCTGTCAACCTGTACCGGCGGCGCAACAGCCTTGATTTTATATTTTTCCGTGGAAAAGATTATACCCTCTTTTCCCCTTGAAACAAGAATATATTCTATCCCCAGACCGTGTATCTTTTCACATGCCTTAGAGATATCTTCCTCGCAGGTGAGATCGCTGTCCACGAGTCTCGAGAGTTCGAATTGATTTGGTTTGATGAGCGTTGGCCGGTAATCGATCGATTCCTTTAATGCCCTGCCATCCGTGTCCAGCACCACAAAGGATTCCTTTTTTTTGCCGGCGAGAATAAGCTGGCCATACACGTTTGGGGACACTCCTTTAGGAAGACTCCCGCTTAAGACCAGGTAATCCATGGATTGTAATTGAAGCACACTATGATACACTTCCCCGATCTCCGCCGGTAAAATTTGGGGACCGGCGGCACTTATCGCATATTGTCTTTTTGTGTCCTCCTCCTTAATAATTATGTTGGTTCTGGTTTCGCCCGAAATTTTCGTGAAATCGGTCATGACTCCTGCATTGATAAGAAGACCCTCGAGGTGTAATCCGTCGTATCCTCCCACAAGACCGAGCGCCACGCTCTGGCCCCCCAATTCCCTGACGACCCGTGAAACGTCAATACCCTTTCCGCCGGCGTATAGGGTCTCGGAAAGAATACGGGTGGTATCGTCCTGAATAAGTTTTTCCACGATGATTGTACGATCCAATGCCGGATTTAAGGTCACCGTATAAATCATTTTATTTCTCCCTTCGATATAGGGTTCATTATCCGATTAAAGATCGATGAGTCATAAATGCTATGATTTTGAATTGGCAAATGCCCTTTTGAATGTCAACAAAAACCGTGATGAAATGCTGTTTTGGTGGAATTTTTTGGATTATTTCGATTTGCTTGACATAAAAGAGTCTTTCCTTCTAAACTTCATATTACGAGAACAGGATAAAGGGACTCGATTTCTGAGTGCCTGCTGAGAGGAAAGATTAGCTGTTTTCCAGCTGTGGCGAAAGGAGAAAAGAATTATGAAAAAAATCCTATTGGCGTTTGTGGTTATTTCCTTGATATTGTTTCCGGCAATTGTGCCGGCAGCGGATAGCAGCAGATTCGGAATAGGTGTCCGGGGCGGGTTTGTGTTTTCCGGAGAGGATACGATCACAGATGTAACGGATGGAACCCGGGTTGATATTGATTTTGATTCCGCGTTTTGCGTTGGAATAAATACGACTTACGTAATGAACGATGTTCTGTCCATGGAACTGAGCGGCGACTGGGTGTTTGACAGGGAAACGGAATTTATGACATCTGGCGGAAGCGTAGGCGGCGGAGACATCTCCACGATTCCGGTGTTATGGACGCTTAGAATTCATATCCCCATAAGTTCGGGATTCAAACCCTATATCGGCGGGGGAGTCGGGTGGTATTTTAACAGCTTTGATCAAAACCCCTTATGGAATGCTTCTAATCCGGGTGTTAGTGCTGAACTGGATGACAGCTTCGCCTGGCACGCCAATGCCGGGTTAGAGTTTTTCTTGACGGAGAATGTGGCCTTCAACATTGACGGCAAGTATATATGGTCTTCGCCTGATATGAATTTAACAGGAACCGGTTATTACCAGACGTATGAAATCGATCTGGATGGATTTGTCGTGGGTGTGGGGATTAAGTTTTATTTTCAGTAAAGTAAAAAAATGAAAGGACAGCCCCCCTAAAGAGATGTGAGGGGGTTTTTTTGGGAAGTCCAAAAATTTTAGCTGCAGATAGCGGAGGTTGCATTTTAAGGAGAGTTCCAAATGGAAGAAAAGAAAAATCGCGGTAAAGAGCCTCTGCCCGGTAGGATTGAGGCCTTGAGAGAGTTGCCGGGGAAGTTGCTGCGAACCCTTACAAAAGAGGAGATAAATGCATTTTTATATGATGACGAGTGGCCGGATTCGCTTGGTGAAAAGTTGAAGGATTACCTGGTTGATGAGGAGGCATCCGGCTGAAAGGCATCTATTTTTTTATGCCGGAGCCCCTACCGTACCCTGGACGTTTTTATTGACTTTGGCAGAAAGATAATATAGTGCAAAAGGACACTTTGTCTTGGATGGCACGCCCATGAAAGATATACAAAACAATAAGGATAACAGAAGCATAGACATTGATCAGGTTGGAGTGAAAGGGATTCGTTATCCCATTACGGTCCTTGATAAGGATATGGGACAGCAGCAGACCGTCGCCAAGATCAACATGTATGTGAATCTGCCGCGTTATTATAAGGGGACTCACATGAGCCGTTTTGTGGAGATCCTGAACGAACACAGCCGGCGGATCTCTCTTCAGAATTTTTCGCAGATTTTGGAGGAGATGAAACAGAGACTGGACGCGGAAAGCGCGCACATGGAGATCACCTTTCCCTATTTTATCAAAAAGGCGGCGCCTGTGACGGGTTCCGAGGGTCTTATGGAATACAAGTGCACCTTCAAGGGCTCCCTGAATAAAGGGAGTGATTTGATCATAATGATCCACGTCCCGATCTCCACGCTCTGCCCATGTTCCAAGGAGATAAGCGATTACGGTGCGCATAATCAACGAGGAGAGGTGCGTCTTCAGCTTCGATTCAATAAATTCGTGTGGATAGAGGATCTTATCAGGCTCGTGGAGCAGTCGGCATCGAGTGAGGTCTTTTCGGTGCTCAAGCGGGAAGATGAAAAATATGTGACGGAGAAGGCCTATGATAATCCCGTTTTTGTGGAGGATATTGTCCGGGAGATAGCCTTCAAATTGGAAAAGGATTCCAACATCACCTGGTTTGCTGTTGAATCGGAAAATTTTGAATCGATCCACAACCACAATGCCTACGCCTATATAGAGAAACACAAGGATATGTAGAAGTGGCATAAAACCCCCATCTAACGCCGGGGGAAAATTGAGGAGTGAAACATGGCCGATGACCTGAAAAAAATGTACCGTACCGTCATGGATGACCATTTCCCACCCGAAATAACCATTTCGTTCGGGGACCAGGTGCTCACATACAGAAAGAGGTCCTGGAAGATTGAAGATCAGAAGACAGGGGAGCTTGTTGAAAAGGGCCTTCGATACGGTGAAAATCCGGGGCAGGAAGCCGCCATGTATGAGCTCGTAAACGGCAATCTGGTTTTGGGAGACTGCCGGTTCATCCAGCCGGGACGCGGTCTGGCGTCGTCCATTACAGAGGAGGATATGCTCCGGAGCGGAAAGCACCCGGGCAAGACAAATATGACGGATGTGGACAATTCCCTCAATATCATGAAATACCTCACTTCGGGACCTGCCGTGGTTATCGTAAAACACAATAATCCATGCGGCGTGGCCTATGGATCGACCCTTTCGGAGGCCTATGGAAAGGCGAATATGGCGGATCGCATTGCTGCATTCGGGGGATGCGCTTTGTTCAACCGGCCTGTGGATAAGACAACCGCCGAAATGATCTCTGAAAACTACCTGGAGGTGGTGGCCGGCCCTGATTTCGAAGAAGGGACCGTGGATATATTATCCAAACGGGCCAATCTGCGGATAGTACGCGTAAGACAGATGGACCGGCTTTCGGATTTTGCGAATATGAGATTCGTGGACTTCAAGAGCCTGATAGACGGGGGGCTCATCGTGCAGCAATCCCCCTTGAACCGCATAAAATCACCCGAGGACTTTACCCTTGCCAGATCTGAGTATAAGGGAAAGATCTATACCATCGCGCGAAAACCCACTGAAAAAGATTATGCGGACATGTTGTTCGGGTGGCAGGTGGAACAGGGCATCACTTCCAACTCGGTCATCTATGTCAAAGACGGCGTGACCGTCGGGATCGGTACCGGTGAACAGGACCGTGTGGGTGTCGCGGAGATAGGAATTTTCAAGGCATATACCAAATACGCGGACGCCCTCTGCTTTCAAAAACACGGCATTCCCTACAAGGATCTGCAACTGGCCGTTGAAAAGGGCCAGAAAGACCATGATCTGTTACAAGAGATAGATGAGGAAACAAAAAAGGCCAAGGGCGGACTTATCGGTGCCTGTATGGTTTCGGATGCCTTTTTTCCCTTCAGGGACGGAGTCGATGTGGGCATTCGCGAAGGAATCGCCTCCATTGTCCAGCCCGGAGGGTCCATCAGGGACTTTGAGGCCATTGAGGCATGCAATGAAGCGGACCCGCAAGTGACCATGGTTTTTACCGGTCAGAGGGCCTTCAAGCACTAATTGGCTAAAAATTATAAGGTCGGGATTCCGATTGGCACCCATAAATGCCATTTATCTACAATTGATCTTTTAAATTCAGGAGTGAACTTTATGTATTTCATGACAAGATCCTTTCTACCTCATTCGGGGTAATGATCCTGTCTAACACTCAATCATATTTTGTGCAATCGATGGGGCTCACTCCATGGTGCAGACGTATATGCTCATTTTTCAATTGAAACGTTGAACAAAATTGACCCTGCTTATAACGCCCGTTGGGTGCTTATTCTGAACGATTATGGGCACCCACATCATTATGTTGCTGCATTCGATTATGAAGGTAAACTCTATATTATGGACTACGGAGCAGGGGAGAAATGGTCGGCTATGAAAGGGATTCACGGTCCTTATGATTCGCTAAATGAGTATGGAGATTTTTTAGATTCGTTAAGTATTTGGGGTTTTAAATTTCTTTTTGTTTCTTATCGTGACATGCCAGGAACTGAAGATTAACATAACGCTTTTGCAGCGGAGCGCAAGAAGCCGCGCCCGCTGAAAAGAAGCGTTGCGCTTGATTTTTTTATCTTTTTCAACCTGTCGATTGGCAAATGCCGGATCGAAGAGGTTTTTTGGGCCCAAACAACTTTCCGCTGAATTTTTCTCAAACCATCTGCGTGACTATAACCATTTATTTGCGCACCCTGCTCTGTCAGAGAACCAAAAAGGGGCAGCCTTTAGAGGCTAACCCCTTGAATTCATTGGTAGCGGGGAGAGGATTCGAACCTCTGACCTTCGGGTTATGAGCCCGACGAGCTACCTGACTGCTCCACCCCGCGAGAATTCTAAAACTTACCATCTCAGATATTTTTGTCAAACAGAAAATTTTACAGGAAAAATCAATGGGATTTTGATCCCGCAGCAGGAACGCGTTGAAATTAATGGATTCCGGCTCCCCGCCTGCGCGGGGCCAAGCTTCGCCGGAATGTCGGAAAAGGTAATTTTTCGATTTTTTACGAGGTTGTCCGATGTTATTGAAAGAGAAAAGCTATGCTGACGGAAGATGGATAATGAAAGTCGTCCCCTCTCCAGGCATGCTGCTGGCTGTTATCTCACCCTGATGAGCCTCAACGATCTTATAGGATATGGAGAGGCCAAGGCCGGATCCCCTTTGCCTTGTAGTATAAAACGGCTCAAAGATATGATCCAGCCCTTTCTCACTGATGCCGATTCCGTTGTCCCGGATACGGATCTCTATGCCGTTTATGATTTTCTTGGTTGTTATCCTGATTTTTCCTCCATCCTCCATGGCCTCAACACCGTTGGCGATAATGTTCATGAGAACCTGTTTCATCTTGTCCGGATCGCAGTTTGTCTCACCCAGATCAGGAGCCAGGTTCGACTCAAACAGGTATCCTTCAGATGAATAAATTCCCCCCATAATAATCAAGACGTCCCGGATAACTGAATTGATGTCCGCAGGTCTTTTCATGAGCCTGTACTCTTTGGTGAAATCACCGAGATTCGCCACCAGCTTTTCCAGCCTGTTGACCTCGTCGAAAATCATATCCAGTTTTTGGACCGCCTTCGCGTCCGTCAGGCTCTTTTTGATCTGGTGTGAAAACCCGCCGATAATCATGAGCGGATTTTTTATTTCGTGGGCCACATGCGCTACTGTCTCTCCCACAGCCGCAAGACGCTCTGATTGCAACAATTTCTTCTCCAGGTGCTTCTGTGCGGAAACATCCCTGATTATGGCTGTAAAAGTGACCATGCCCTGCATTTCGTGGTATGACAATCCAAGTTCAATAGGAAACTCCTCTCCCCCTTTTCTCAGTGCGGAAAGTGACAGTGTTTCTCCCATGATTTTGGAAGTTCTTGTTTCCATAAACCTTTTCACATACCTGTTATGGTCACCGTATTGAAGAGGGATAAGGATGCTTAGGTCTTTCCCAAGAACTTCCGACCTTGAATATCCGAATATCCGCTGGGCCGCGTTGTTAAAAAGTATGATCTTGTGTTCTTCATCTATGCTTAGAATCGCGTCTGTGGCCGTGTCAAGTATGGCCCTAAATTTTTTCTGGGAGGCCTTTAATTTTCTTACAAGATTCTGCTGTTCCGTCAAATCCCGTGAAACCTCCACGAATATATCAGGCGTAGATCCACCGATAACCACTGGATACATGATTCGGATCAGTTCTCTAACTTTACCACCTCCCAGTTTCTGATGGTGACTAACTTCAACCCTTTCTCTTGATATTTTTGCTTTCTCAAGAGGACAGACCTGGTCACCAAAGCTGCATGGACTGTCCGAGCCGTATGTGACTCTGTGGCATTTTTTCCCCAGCACATCCTCCTTTATCAGGCCGTAGTTTTTGAGAAAAACCCTATTGACATTCTGGATAACAAAATTGGAATTAACGACCATAATCTCTTCGTTGATGCCGTCGAAAAGAGTTTCCAGAAAGAGATTCCTGATCTTGATTTGCTCTATTTCATGCTCTTTCTGGACCAGGATTTCCCTTAAAAGATTAATTTCTTTAGCGAGTTCCTTTTCCCTTTCTATCTCCATGGTCACACTCCCAAACTTGATCACGGCCTGTTGACGGACTCTTTAGGAGTCCGTCAAACTTGATAACCTCGTAAAAAGTCGCTGTGCGCCTTTTTACTCGGCGGGGAAGGGCTTCCCCTCCCCCGCCATTTGAAGTGAATTCAAATGGTTCCACCCTCATCCTCCCGCTTTGCGGGATTGCCGGACTCCTAAGAGTCCGGCAGACTCGGCCGATAAAAGACATATTCAAAGGAAAGAATATCAAACATTTCATCGGTGCCTTTTCTGATGGTGCGGTAAAGCTCCTCCATGGTGCAGGCATTCTTCAGATGTGCCCGATATTCGAATTCATTAAAATACTGTGAATCGATCGGGAGCAAGACCTGATCTACGGGCCCATACCAGTGAATGTTAAGCTCTTCTTTCATCGAGAATACCTTTTTGTACATTGCCCGTAAGAGGTCGGTCCTCAAAATCGGATTTACCTGATTGATCATACAGTCCATGAGCCCAATGAGATAATACACCTCTCTCATCTTTTTTTCATTTTTGCGAGAGGCGTACATGGCTCGCATTGTATAGGACATGCCTCCCTTGAGGATAAAATGGGATGGAAGATGCTGAATGCTATTTGCCCCATTTCCGTTGATTTTCGCATGGTGATATTCCAGTTTAGCGGCTTGGGACCTCAACATCTGAATAAAATGGGCTGTTTTCCAATAGGCCTTCCTGAATTCCCATGGTTTTGCAATAATCAGGTTATCCGATGATTTTTGTACCCTGTCTTGCAGATCTATTATTTTACCCATCTTCATCTCGAAGAGCTTCGTATTCGGCCGCGGGTGGTTTTTAGAGGAAAAGGCTGCTGCTTAAATGTGAGCGCGCGATTGATTGCAGAACAATTACGTCTTAACCGTTCATGGCCTGGGATGACATTTTTGATGTACGTCTTTGAGCCGTTCTCTTGTTACATGTGTGTAGATCTGAGTCGTTGAGATATCCGCATGTCCAAGCATGACCTGAACCGACCTCAAATCAGCACCGGCATCCAACAGATGACTGGCAAAAGAATGCCTGATACTGTGAGGCGTCAGCCTTTTCTTTAAAAGTGCCTGGCGCCCGTATTTTTTGATGATTTTCCAGAATCCCTGCCGTGTCATGGGACGACCCCATTGAGTGAGAAAAAGATAAGGCGAATTTTCAGCCTTTGTCAGCCTAAGCCGCGCGCCCGATAGGTATTCTTTTACAGCAACAACGGCCTTTTCACCCATAGGAACTACCCTTTCTTTAGAACCTTTGCCCAGAGTCCTCACATAACCAGCCTCAAGGTTGAGATCCTGTGTCTTTAGGTTCACCAATTCCGAAACCCTTAATCCGGTAGCATATAGAATTTCCAGCATGGCCAAGTCCCGTTGGCCTATAGGTCGGGAAACATCCGGTTGGGACAGGAGGCGATCAACATCGGCCTTGCTTAAGACTCCGGGCAATCTCATGGAGACGCGCGGGGACTCGACGAGCCTTGTGGGATTATTCTTGATCTTTCCCTCGGAAACCAAAAAGCGGAAAAATGATCTGACAGCCGAGATATTTCGGGCCACACTTCTGGATGAAAGATTTCTTCCAATGAGGCTCGCATAATCTGCGATTTGGGCATGAGAAATCTTTAGTGGCGAAAGCCCCTTATTTTCCAAAAATTTGAAAAATCTAATCAAATCCCGGCTGTAAGCCTGGACGGTGTTATCTGCAACGCCCAGCTCGATCCTGAGATAATTGATAAATTGATCTGCCAGTAAGTGCATATTGAACCTATATGTCTCGGGCACTAATCCTTTAAAATTTTTTTTCATATTATGAGCCGTCTCATACGTATTGTCACAAATATTTGGCAACGTTCATAACTGACGCCAAGGTGGTTTCAGGCACCTTTCTGGCGATGCCGCTTTCCTCGTAGGAACCCGCACTGCCTTAAGAAAAACGAATCTCCTAATTTGTCTCCGCTGGTGTTAGTTAAAAGTCATAGAAATGGTCATTTTTTGTAAGGATTCTTGGGCCTTTCTCTTCAATCACGACCATCTCTTCAAGCCTGACACCTCCCTTTCCAGGGATATATATGCCCGGTTCCACGGTTACAACCATACCTGTCTCAAGTTTTATCGGGTTTTGCGGGCCCAGCCTCGGCCGTTCATGGGTGGCAAGTCCGACACCATGGCCGAGTGAATGAATAAAGTATTTCCCAAATCCCGCATCATCAATAACCTGCCTTGCGACCGCATCAGGGTGATTGCTTTCAATTTCTGGACGAATATTGTCCAGGGCCGCCAACTGAGCCTTCCGGACAACCGAGTAAATTTTCTTAAAATCAGAAACAGGTTCACCCAAAAAAACCGTTCTGGTCATATCGGAACAATAGCCCTCCAGCTTGACTCCGACGTCCATAATGACAGGTTCTTTGGTCTCGATCTTGCGTCCAGTGGGCATGGCATGGGGTAATGCACTATTGGGCCCCGATGCGACAATAGATGGAAAGGCAAGATCTTCAGCTCCTGCATC
The DNA here is from genome assembly GCA_964543315.1 of uncultured Desulfobacteraceae bacterium. Classification (GTDB taxonomy): domain Bacteria; phylum Desulfobacterota; class DSM-4660; order Desulfatiglandales; family Desulfatiglandaceae; genus JAFDHL01. The sequence goes on from CAZIXY010000002.1 coordinate 30,722, forward strand.
ACGAGCGAGACCGTCAATCTGCCAGGCAATCGCCTTTTCAGTGGTTCCAGGCTTGAGTCCGGCAATAACCTCATCCAAAACTGACGATATCAAATCTGCTGAGGCTTCCATGGCTTCGATTTCCGCTTTATCTTTTACGACCCGCATTTCCTCTAAAACACCATTTGAAGGTATAAGGCAAATCGGAGATGAAAAAGCAGCCAATCTTTCACTCAACTGATTATGGAGACCCCAAGATAAATAGTCCTCTTCAAAGGCCAAATTTCTGATTCCCATGTCATTCACAAGTTCACAGAAAGGCTCGATAAGCCCCTGATTAAGAGTCTTAATCTCGAAATCAATTGCCTCACTTTCGGCCTCTGTTGTATATCGAGAGTCTGTTACAAGAACCGATCGATCTTTGTTAATAAGAAGAGAACCAGAAGACTCAGTAAACTGGGTATCGCTCGCTCTGAATCCCGAAAGGTATCGCCTGTTTTCGGGCCGGAGTATCCATGCCGTATCCGCAGGAATTCCCGTCAATCTCCTCCTCAATTCAGCTAGACGTTTGCTAAATAGTGTTTTTTCCATCTCTTCCCAAAGGTTTTCTAAATTTGTAATATTTACCGGCCAACTCAGGCGAACCATTTCCGTAATGAGTTAAGGCTGCTTTCTTAAATATTTTAGCAGAGTCAGACGATGATTGCAATTCCGCCAAGACAAGTTCTTCACATGGCTGTTGACAGATCCTCCAGTGACCTGTTAGTAAAATTAGACAGTTAATACTGCGATTATCGCGGGAAAAATGGATGGCTGTCAAAATGAGTCAAGGAAAAATAATAGAATATATCAATCAAAGCCGTTTCATATGCTGCATTTGTCTGCAGGATAAGGGAAACAGGCTGCACCTATTGACACCTTCCAATCGTGAGGTCAATCTCTCACCAAAAAGAGCGATTCTCATATCAGACGCAACTATGGACATATCAAGGGCCAGGGAAGAGCTTATAGAATTGCTCAAAAAGACAGACCGAAACAGAGAAAGTTTGAAGGAACAGATTGACGTAAAAGAACTGTGGATGCTCGTCAACAACGAAAAGGAGAGTTTTAGCCACAAATACCTTGCGCAGCTCGTTTTTGGAGATATCGCCGACGACGACCATATGTCTGCTCTTGTGCGCTCCCTTTTTGAAAACCGTGTTTATTTCAAGATGAAAAACAGTCGCTTTCTGCCCAATTCGGAGGAAAAGGTTTATCAGATCATAAAGCAGAAAGAAGAGGAGACCATAAGAGAACGGAAACTCAAGCAGGCAAGTGTATGGCTCAAGGCTGTTCAAGAAGGCGGGGATGCTGAAGAACCTCCGTTTAAGGATGAGATCATTGATCTGCTCATTCAAATAGTGCTTTATGGAAGTGAAGCACAGGATTTTAAATTTGGGAAAGAACTGCTTTCGCTGGTCGGCATTTCCGATATCCGTAACAGCAGAAAACTGCTCATCAGGCTGGGTGTGTGGGAAGAAGATGAAAACCTGGAACTCATAAGGTTAGGAATTGAACCTTCGTTCAGCAAAAAGCAACTCGAGGAAACAGCTCGCCTTGTAAGTAGAGGAACAAACCTCAACGGGCGTGAGGATCTTAGAGCTTTACCGGCCTTGACCATTGACGGGCCCTTTACCCGTGACTATGATGATGCACTCAGCATTGAAATAGAGGATGATGACACGCTGCAGATCGGAATACACATTGCAGACGTGTCCGCAGCCATTTTACAAAACAGCCTCCTTGATCATGAGGCCGCAGCAAGGGCTTCATCCCTTTTCCTTCCATTCAGACAGGTGCCCATGATCCCTCGGGAATTATCCCAGAACACCCTGAGCCTGAAAAAAGATTGTGATCGTCGGGCTATCTCCCTTGTGACCCGATTCGACAAAAAAGGTTTGTTGATTGACTATCGTTTTGTGCCCAGCGTGATTCGCGTCCGGCGGCAGCTCGTCTATGAGGAAGTCAATGAGACCATGGGTGGGGAAGCCCTTTTGAAAAAATTGTATATGGTCAGTCAACATCTTCAGGAGGAAAGGATGAAGAGGGACGCATTGAGTCTTTCACTTCCTGAACTTCAGATAAAATTGAATGATGATTTGTCTCTGTCCATTGAAGCCGTTGACCAGAACACACCCTCCCGAATGATTGTGGCCGAATTTATGATACTCTATAACTGGCTGGCGGCCAGATTTTGTAACGACAACAAAATTCCGATTCTCTTCAGAAGACAGCCGGAACCCAGAGAGAGGATTTCCTTGGGGGAAACAGGGTATCTTTACTATGTTTTCCAGCAACGTCGAAAACTCAGCCCCCTTCAGATTGATACTTCGCCCGGACCGCACAGCGGTATTGGTCTGGACCTTTATACTCATGTGACCTCTCCCTTGCGCAGGTATCTTGATTTGGTGATTCAGCGTCAAATCGGTAGTTTTATTGCAGGAGACAAACCGGTTTACAATGAGAAAGAACTTGAAGACATCAGGTTAGTCGTTGAGCCGGTCGTAAGAAGTCTTGAATTGGCGAAAAGAAACCGTCAGCGCTACTGGGTCCTCAAATTCTTGAGTCAGCATAAAGGGGAAAGATACAGGGCCGTTATTCTGGATGAACTCAAAAGCAAATATCGTATTGTATTGAGTGATTTTTTCCTCGTGACTGAAATAAAGCGGCGAAACGGCGAAATTATGGGTCCGGGGCAGGAGATCCTGGTAGAAGTGAAAAAGGCCGACCCCTGGGATGATGAGCTCAAGCTCTCATATGTCGTCGGATGAAGAGGTTTTAAGGTTCTAAGAGTCGCTAATTGAGACTAAAATTGATTTTGCCAAGGACAATCCGGTCTTTTTTGACAAGGGCCACATATTTGTTTTTTATTGCAGGACCTCTCAAGAATTTCCCGATGGTCTGTTTTTCGCGCGCCCTCAGCTTATATCCCTCAATAGTCAGATGAAATCCATTCTCGCCGTGGAGATTTGTCCTGACGTCGTCCAGGCATATTTCGTCCGTTGGCGATATGGGGAGTGTATCACCAGGTTTTAATACCATGCGCGAACGATCGTTGACATTCAGGATCAAATAATCAAACGAGGCACGGCTCAGTCTTACATTAAATCTGGCTAAAACATTTTGGCCGTGAGAAGCCACAATCACGTATGTTTCTCCTTTTTTGTTCAGGGAATAGCGTTTTATGAGATCGGTCGCAGTATTGATGTCGTAACCCCTGTCCTCGCCAGTATTGTTTTTCCAGTTGCCCACAAAACCCTTGAAGTTGATTATTAGCCCTGAAGGATTAAAGCAAAAAGGGAGAACATCCACGATCTTCATGTGATCACCTTTAACCAGCTGGAGCGTTTCTCCATCGGCCAGGAGAAATCTATTCCCCCTAGCCTCGACTACAAGATACTTAAGTTTTGATATCGGCTTTTGTTCCGCGATTTCGATTGCCCGATCCCCGGATATCATGATCGGAATTTCAGCGAAGGTTTGGTTGTCTTTTCTAACTATCAGGCGAGTATTTTTGGTAATCAAAAAATTTTTCCGAAAATCGTTGAGATCACCATGTCCCAGAATGTCGACGCTCAATCCCCGCTCATAGTTTGCCTCGATATGGGATATGTTAACGGAATCTCCTGGGCGGAGGTAAATTGTCTGCTTATCTTTTACCACCGTAGCGTTTTTCCCATTGATGGATAGAACCAGGTATTTCAAAACAGGCGGGTCCAGCGCGATTCCCGGATGTTCCGGAATAATGTCAAAGTGTTTCATGAAAGTGTTTATGATCAGATTGTGATACCGGACCTTAAGATCAATGGACGGCAAAAATTTGGAGGTTTCTACTCCAAAGGCGGGAATATGATGTTTTGTAAGGGCGTAATAGGTGGCTGATTTCCTTTGTTGCTTGTGAGCACTATCAGGTTTTCCGGTTTTCGTGTTGTTGTAATGAAATTTATAGAGGGCGTTTTTAATATGCTGATTAACCTCTGAAACAACCTTTCTGGCCATATTACCAAGGTTTATCAATTTATCGGTCCCGGGGACGGCATAAATTTCGCAGTCGGAGATAATGGACTGACCAAAACGCATTGGGTTACGCCATTTGTCAATGTATTTGGGATAATAGTATCCTGAACCATCGTGCAGATTGAGAAGGTAGTCGCTCTGCCCAATCAATTTTTTGAGGATGGAGACAATTTTGTCTTCCATACTTTCGGCCGCGTCTTCATGGGTGAATTTTCTATTCATATCACCATGAGGGCCACGTTTGTTCAATAGTATGGAATAAAAATTTGCCCTTGGCACGACGATAAGGTTACCCTTTTCAAGGCTCATGTCAGCGTAAAGGTCTGCGGACAGAAATCCCCCCGGTTCATTACCCTGTATGCCACCGATCAACATAAGGGTTTTTCCGGGTTGTTTGCCGTAGATTTTATAAACGTTTAACTCATAGGCGGTGTTGGGAAAATAAACCAGGTGTTCTCGTTGTGCCAGTGAAAAAGAGGGTGAAGTAAAGATAGGAATTTGAATCATACAATAGAGGATAAGGAAAAAAATAATTCGCGATTGCATAAAATTAGGAAACATTCTCCACCTCAAATTCCTTTTGGAGGAGCATTCCTCCGGATTGATCGTATACAAGAATCTTGATTGAAGAGGGAACGCCGGTACCTGAGCTGAAGAAAAATTGTCCTCGAATAGTCTTGAAACGCTTGATCAGGAAAAGCTGACCACGCTTATAATTAATAGGGATTCCTTTCCGCAGTGCCACTTTTGGGTAGGTCCATAATTGCGGCGGGTCAGATTCCTTATTCATGGCAATTATGTGCACATATCCGTTTGCAGACTTTTCTTCTTCATTAGCATTTATTAGGTTAAAGACAACTGTAAGTTTTGTCTTATCCCTTTTTATTTCCAGATTTTTTATGTCAACTGGTTTTTCCCGGGAGTCTTCCATAACCTCTTTGTCAATGCTTTCATCCGCCGGGAGGGCAACCTTTTCTTGCTGCACTTCCATATCGGATGGCTGCTTCAACCCTTCTTCTTCAATAACAGTTTCCTTTTGATAAAGATGGCTTTCCAGTAACGCCAAATGCTGTTTTGACCTGTAAAGATCATTTTTGGTGCCCTCAATTTCGTATTTAAGACGTTCGATTTTTTCCGTCAGCGCATTATTTGTCCATCGCTTTTCGATGTAGTCATTAATAATTATAATGGATACAACAAGGTAGAATACAAAAAACAAAAAACTCCAGGTCAGGAAACGGGAAGAAACTCTGAAACTCCTGACTTTTCCAAGATTGGCGACTATCATAACCGTCAGATCGGAAGTTCGAGATTTTTTTCGCTTTACGGTCTTGCCCTTAATGGCATGGGGCGCCACGTCTCTTTTTTGATCTTCCAATGGTTTCCCTCTTTTACAAGAGTTAGTTTTTTTATGCCGAAATCACGGTATGCGTCGGTCGTGTACCTTTGTTTAAAACGAACCTCTGCACTTTGGCGTGATTTTTTGACAACCTTCATTTTGCTGATTTCGATTTTTATAGTGCGATACTTTTTGTTAAGATCGGATTTGTATTTTTCCCAGCCGTTCAAATCCATCCCGCCGAACTTGAAGTTTTTATAATAAAAAGAGATATAGGCCCTGAGATCTTTTTGCTCCCACGCCTTTTTCCAGGAAGCAATAAAACTTTTGACCTCCTGCAAAGTTGTTGTGGCGGGATAAGAAGGAGTCTTCTTTTCCTTGAACTCAGAAAAAAACTCGCCCACTATTCTCCAATTATCGCTGTTTTTGGCCAGGTAAAGCCGTTTTTTCCCTCGGCTTTTAAAACCTGCAGTACTATAGGTCTGGTCGAACTTGGCAAGGATATTGTCATTAGCCATAAATATTTGGAGGTTTTCAATGTCCACGTGAATCTTTCCATATTTTTTGGCGAGCCTGGTTTTATAAGCCTTCCAGCGGTCGTAACCCATTCCCCTTGAAGAAAATTGTCGGCTGTAAATTGCCATATATTTATCAATATCCTTTTTCTCCCAGGAGTGAGCCCACGTTTTAATAATTTTTTCAATGTTCCTTGCTTTTTCCTTTTGTTTTTTGCGAGGGACTAAGACAATCTTGTCACTTATGATAACAGGGGTTTCGTATAATTTTATGTAAGAGGACAGGTCTTTGATATCCCTATTTTCAAGCACAATACATCCGTTCGTATCCCTGGGTTTCAAGGCCTCGTCCGTACCATGAAACCAGATGCCATAACCACTCTTTCCTCGCTTTTTGTCCATTTGATTAGGGTAGTCAAGAGGAAAGGCCAGGATCCCATAGGTGGGCGAGAGTTCTCTCTTCACAAAAGATTTTGTAAAGAAATAGACACCTTCAGGTGTTTTTTTATCATTTTTTTTTGATTTAGGGCCGCTGTTTTCTCCTGTGGAACACCTGTATTCCTTAACGGGTTTGGATAGATTCTCCCTTTGAAAAACAAGAACCTTTTGAGTGGATTTATCCACGATTATTGCGTAATCAATTCCCGTCTGAGGCCATTTTAATAAGTGGGCCGGGACAAAGTCTAAATCGGCATGGGCTGTTGTCATAAAAAAAGGGAAGACCAGTACGAAAAAAATGGGTTTTTTTGTAAACATAATTTTGATAACCTCGTAAAAAGTCGCGTTACGCCTTTTTACTCGGCGGGGAAGGGCT
>CAZIXY010000003.1:0-36141 GCA_964543315.1 uncultured Desulfobacteraceae bacterium
CTTCGCTTTGACAAGGCCTATCCGGATTTTTAGGCACCAGAGTTAAGGATCCATAAACGGAAATCGGATGAATTAATATCCCATGCATACAATTTTGAACGTTACCAAAGGATTAAGCGATTCAATATAACCTTTCATTGGAAAGGTATTGCCTTAATTTATAATGTTCAGCATACCATTGTGGAGGTAATGATCGATGACGTTTAAACTGGTGGGCATAGGTGGTCTGGGATTAATGTTGAGCCCTTCTGCAAAACACCTGAAAGCGGATGGGCCTGCACGCTTTCTGCGTATTCATGATCGAGGAACGCGAGATGCAAGGCGTGATACCTGTCGAAAGCAATGGGAAAAACATGGAGCCGAGCTCGTTCCCGATTTCGAACATCTCATCGGCGATGGGGAGTTTGATGGGATTGTCATATGCGCGGGTAAAAACGGAGATGATCGCGAGATTATTCGTTCAATAGTCCCCATTATCAGGCAATCTGGAAAAGGATTACCCTTCATCATTCATCTTTCCACTGTAAGTTCCGGGTTTGTGAAAGCCGCCCATAAATACCTGAGTGCTTTTGGTTTTGACTATGGGAACTATCCCCTGACCGGAGGTCCTGCGGGTGCCGAATCGGGATCCATGCTTATCCTTGCAAGCGGCAAACCATCTCTTTACGAAAAAATGGAGCCCACACTGAAAGCAATCGGGACTCCCAAATTTTTTGGACCCCGCGTGACTGCTGGTGCGGAAGTGAAGCTGATCGGGCAACTGATGGTCTTTAACGGATTGATAGGAATTTGTTCGGCGGCCGCTTTGAAAGCCGAGTGTTTCCAAGAAAATCTGATCGGTTCGGATCAATCGGCCTTTTTTGACTTCTTGAACGGGGGAGCAGGCGGAACCCGCCAGTGGGACATCGCCCTCTCGAAAGGTATTCGTGATAACGTGTGGGAACAGGGTTTCATGATTCATCATGCGGTTGTGGATGCCATATATGCTGCGGAGCTCTGCCGTGACCGCGGGTTGCCCTTTTTCACGATTCTGCCCATACTCTCAACAGCCCTTTCATTCGCCTATCTTCTGAAGAAATATGAAGGAACGCCGGTGGCGACCCATGCAATTGCAAAGGAAATGATAAAGGAAAACAGCCGAGGCATTGATGCTTTTTTCCAAAGTAACATCGATTATTCAGACATTGAATCCAGTATCCAAAACTGCATCGATGTCCTGCCAGAGAGAGTCAAAGAATCGGTCATGCTGAATATAGATGAAACCAGCTTTAAATGACAGGAGGACTTCTTGAGGGCGAAAATGAGTGAAATAAATCCCATAAACTACAAAATTCACCTGGAACCCGATTTGGAAAATTTCAGGTTTTCGGGTAGTACTGAGATATCCTTGAGGGCCTCAAAGTTCCTCAATGAAGTGACCCTTAACGTCCTGGATTTGGACATCTTGAAGTGTCTAGTGAGGGTGGATGCCGGATTTGTGGACTGTGCCTTCATGATTGTTCCTGAAAAAGAAGAGTTGGTGATATCTCTACCTAATGAAACGGAAGGTGATGTCACCTTGAAAATAGATTACACGGGACAAATAAACGATAAGATGGCCGGGTTTTACAGAAGCAAATATTCTGAAAAAGGAAAAGAAAAGCACATAGCGATCACGCAATTTGAAGAAAGCGAAGCGAGACGCGCCTTTCCATGTTTTGACCGGCCTGTCAAAAAGGCGACTTTTGACATTGAAATGGTTATTGATAAAAACCTCACTGCCATATCAAACACACCGGTAATCCTGGAAAAACCCATCGGTAAAGATAAGAAGTCAGTGAAATTCCAGCAGACACCTCAGATGTCCACATACCTGCTCTTTTTCGGTGTCGGCGATTTTGAGTTCATTGAATTGCCCGGACATGTGCTGGTGAGAGCAGCGGCCCTACCGGGGATGAGTCAGCACGCACAATTCGGTCTGGAATTCGGCAGAAAATCACTGGATTTCTGTGAAGAAAACTTTGGAACAAGATACTCACTGCCAAAGCTTGATCTAATCGCCGTTCCTGATTTCGCATTTGGTGCAATGGAAAACTGGGGTGCCGTTACTTTCAGGGAAAATTTGCTCCTCCATTTTCCAGAAACCACATCAAAGGCGGGAGAGGAGAGGATTTGTGAGGTGATTGCCCATGAGATCGTGCACCAATGGTTTGGAAACCTGGTCACACCTTCCGACTGGAAATATCTCTGGCTGAACGAAAGTTTCGCCACATATTTCGGTTATGGCGCCGTGGACCACTACTACCCCGGATGGGACATGTGGCAGCAATTTCTCCATTCCCAGACAGATACCGCCCTTGACCGGGATTCGTTGGTGGAAACGTTCCCCATAGAGATACCCGGAGGAGAACATGTTGTCATTAACACTTCTACGGCCCCGATTATCTATAACAAGGGAGCGAGTATCTTGAGGCACATCAAAGGATATATTGGGGACGAGGCCTTTAGAGAAGGCCTTAGGTATTACCTGAAAAGGCATGCCTTTGCCTGTGCTTCCAGCCCGGATATGTGGGCGGCATTTGAAGAGGTTTCGGAAACACCCATAACTCAAGTCATGAAAAGCTGGATCGAACAGCCTGGACTCCCCATTGTTGAAGCACAAAAAAAGGGGAATAGACTCGTTCTGACTCAGAGACGATTCACCTATCTGCCAAATGATTCGGATCAGACATGGCTTATTCCCCTGAGTGTAAAGGTCTTCACCAACGACGGTGATTCAAAACTTCTTTCAACATTACTCTCAGATAAACAGACGGTTTTGGATATAGGCGATGACGTACTTGCCTACAAAGTCAACAACCTGCAAACAGGCTTTTATAGAGTGAAATACGAGGACCGTGCCAACCTACAAAGGCTCGGCGGACTTGTGGCCAAAAAGGAACTTCCGGCGGAAGACCGCTGGGGCGTTCAGAACGACCTCTATGCCCTGGTCAAAAGCGGCCGTGTTGAAATAGATGATTATTTACAATTCCTCACACATTATTCTCATGAAGAAGCCTTTCTTCCTCTTATCGGTATCGCGGAAAACCTTTTTCATGCCTATCTGATCACGGAAGAACCTGAAAGGAAACAGGTGGCATCCATAGGACGAAAAATTCTTGAGAACACCCTTGCGCATATAGGCTATGATCCGGATCCGGATGAAAAAAACACCACATCCGTGATCAGGGACCAGTTCCTTTTTCATGCCGTGCTGTACGGTTCCGAGGTTGCCGAAAAATTCGCACTTGAAAAATTCTCATCCCTTTTGGCCGGAGATGCCGTTCATCCGGACATCATGAAGAGCGTCATGCAGGCGGGTGCCGCAAGAGGTGGAAGTGAAATTTTCGATTGGTTTGATAGAAGACTCCATTCGTCCAAAAGCGAGCATGAAAGGATAAATATCTTAGTGGCGCTTTCCAGCTTTACTGACAAGATCATGATTGAAAAGGCCCAAGAGTATATCCTGAAAAAGGTCCCGAATCGGAATAAATTCATGCCCGCAGGGGGCATGGCCGCAAACCCTTATGCAATATCCCTTATGTGGGACTGGTACAGATCAGAGATCAAAGCGCTTGAGCAACTGCATCCGCTTCATTATGAGCGGGTTATTGCGGCGATTGTTCCGGTGTGCGGACTTGGAAGACAGGATGAAGTCAAAGGCTTTTTTGCAAAATATATGGACGAAAAAGATTCCTTGAAGGATGTGATAAGGCTATCCCTGGAAAAACTTGAGATAAACAGCAGGATGCGAAACCCTTAATTGCCTTGACAGTAAACGCTTCTAAATGTCCATTGAGGGGTTCAATTGCAACGTTTCATACCCTAATAACTTTACAAATTCAGCTCCCATATGACAAAATTCAACTTGACATATCACCTCCTTTTTTTGGCCACTGTCTTCTTTTTCCTGGCTCATGCTTCGATTCAAGGCCAGGCACTCCCCAAAACTAAGTCCATCCGGATCATTTTCAGAGATTATTCAATTGAGGCCGAGCTCTTTGATACTGAAACCGCCAAGGCCGTTTACGACGCCTTACCCTTTGAGGCATATGCGCGAACGTGGGGTGAAGAAATCTATTTTGAAGTGCCCGTTAAAGTCAAACTGGAAAAGGGTGCAAAGGCCGGGGTAAATGTCGGAGATCTGGCCTACTGGCCCGACGGGCCTGCCTTCTGCATTTTTTTGGACCCACGCCCGCAACCTACGGGCAGGAACCCGTTGCGGCCATTGAGGTGAATGTCTTTGGAAGACTGAAAACCGTAGATAAAAAATCTTTGAGAAAAATGCTCAGGGGCGACATTGTCAGGGTTGAAAAAATGTGCCCGTGATCAGGGACTCATGTCCGTTCCGACATCAGGTGGTGGGCGAAAACGGGGTATAAAACGACCCCTTCGTGAGAAATATCTCCGATACTGATCACCGAATACATCTTCCGCCATTTTCTCTTCTTTGACGACCCACAGGTGCCAGATCGGGTGTAAGACAATGGCCCAAAGCAGAATTATCCATGAGTTCAGGGCCAAGGCCAAGCCTAAGGTTATAAAGGTTATCCAGGCTGCGTATGTAGGATGGCGCAGATACTTGAAAGGGCCTTGAGTGCACAACCGGTCCTTTCTCCACCAGTTCCACAATGTAAACATAGTCCAGAAGTGCAGATAAAACCCTAAAGCAAAAAGCTGATTAGTGCCCCTAAAGGCCCCACCCCGAATAGCTTTTCATAGGCATTAAGTCTGGACATAATTTTATCGTAATGTTCATAAATTATGGCAAGATCGTTTTTAGCACCTTTTCGGCGACGTCAACACTTTTGAACGTTATCAATTTTTTAGAAATCCTTTGAATCTCTGCCAATCATAGGATAAGTTATTAATCAGCTATCCTTATCGGCTCATTTGTTTCTCTAACGAATCCTTCCAAGTATTCTATCCAGGAGCCTGTCGGAAGACCGGTTCTATTGGAGACTGATGGAAAATCTCCAGATACAAAGCACCCGAAATCCGTAGGAATGCCCGTCCTCCGCAGTAGCCTTGCTAAGGAGGGTGGAAGCCACACATGGAAGTACGCCGCAGTGACGAGGGATGAGGATAACGCGGCAGATGGGGGTTTTCCGACAGTCTCCTAAGCCTTATATATTTCAAGGAGCCTCCGCTCCGTCTCTCCCTCAATTTTTGCTACGATTTCGACATATTCCTTAATTGTGGATTTTATTAACTTATGACGAAGGAGTTCGTCGACCTGAAAAATACCTGCCGAGTTGGCTAGTCTGATAACCAATTTGACCGGTCGCTCATCACCTTTCTCAATATCAACCGAGTCAACAGCCTGAGCCGAGACGGAGTGAATATTTACCTTGCCGGTTTCGAAAGGAATGCGTGATCGGCCCTCGGTCATATCCAGGGCGTCAGCAACCTTCAAGACACCTGATTCAATTGTGAGGCATGTGGTATTTGCATTGTGCGCGATAATGGCGTGCATGACTTCCGACGCCATAATGGTCAGGTGCGGTTCTTCATAAATGCCCGCCAACAGCTCGCGTGCTTTTGGATAAGCCAAAAAAAGACTGTATCTCTCATGATCGTCCCGATGAGCGGAAATTCCTATATCATGAAGACACGCAGCAAGAACGACGATCAACTCTGCGTCTTCTATTGTCATTCCGTGATCTTTCACCACGCTTGGTTCAACTCCGCCTTTAACCAGGAGACGCAGAATTCTTAAAGCCGCATTGGATACTATTCGGATATGAACTTCGCCATGATCATTAATTCCGCTGCGATCAACCGCGTTCACATTGGCACACTTCCACAACTGAACCAGTTCCGCGTCTTCATTTATGCGATCAATCAACGTTCTTAGATTTCTGTTTTTTTTGGTTGGAACCTGAAAACCCATAAACATCCTTTAAGAGCTAAATACCGATTGTCTTTCTGAAGCGCAGACAATTTGTGCCGTTATTATTATGATCCTCAAAGGCGAGGAGTTCTACATTCCTGTAAGCCTTTTCCCTTGCGCCCTTAAGAGTGGGATCTCCCACGATGACGTGGAGGGCCCTCCCCCCATAGGTAACCAGGCCCTTTTCGGAATCCTCCTCAACCCCTGCAAAATAGATTGCCACTCCTTTTTCGAGCTTATCGAGTCCGAGGATTTTATGTCCCTTTCCGTATCGACCGGGATATCCTTTGTTCCATCCCTTGGAAGCCTTTGAACGCCCCTCCATACCTATTACATCCACATAGTATTGTTTGTTCCACTTCTGCCTGATATTGTCCAAGGAACCATCCCAGACAGCCATTCCGATTTCAAAAAGGTCGCTGCTTAACTTACGTGCAATCACCGGCCATTCAGGGTCGCCGTGCCTGACGTTTATTTCAAAAACATCAAGCTGATCATAAGGATCCAGATTAAGGCCAAAATAGACAACTCCTTTGTAGGCCCAGCCTAAATCGTTATAGATTGCATTTACGGTGGGGTTGACGATTTCCTTGATAATCCTGTTAACAAGCCACGGGCTCATCTCCTTGTGCGGGCAATAGCAACCGGTGCCCCCTGTGTTCAGGTTTCCTCCAAACTGCTCTATCAACTCGCTATCATCCGGATCAAAGGCTGGCTTATAGTCCTGAGCGAACATTTTCAGGGGCATGGAGTGCCTGCCGTCCAGGTACGCGAAAAACGAGATTTCCGTGCCGTACTTCCTTTCTTCGATGACAACACGATTCCCGGATTCTCCGAACGTCTTCTTGATCATTATATTTTCAATAGCCGCTTCGGCATCTGAAACATCATCACAAACGATGGCCCCCTTTCCCGCTGCCAGGCCATTGGCCTTGACAACTACCTGATATCCTATGTTGCGAACATAGTCCTTTGCCTTTTCCGGGTCATCAAACACCCTGTATTCCGGTTTGGGGACGCCTATTTTTTTAAGCAGATCATCCGTAAAGGCCCTGTCGCTTTCGAGTCTTACGTACTCCTTTTTAGGGCCGATGGATCTAATGCCCCGCTCATTCAGAAGATCGATAAGACCCTCTTCCAGGGGATTCTCGGAACCCACGTCAACGAGATCTACTTTATTCTCAAGGCAGAAATCCGCGATCTCTTTAAAATCCTTTATGGGAATCCGCTCGATAAGCCCCCTTTTACCCTTGGGAGTGTATAAGACTCCTGGATTGCCGGGGGCGAAATAGACCTTATCCACATGCTGGCTGTCTCCGTATGTGTCCGCAAGACAATGGTCTCTGCCGCCTGAACCGTAAACCAGTACTTTCATCATTCACCATCCTTCCTTAAGGTTTATGATCTCGTAAAACCGCTCTCAGTTCCACCTGCCAAATTTTCCCCATTATTTCATTGCCAACGCCTTTTGGTAATCAGCTATCATTATAAACTCGGATCCCCATGCAAACCGTCCCTTCCCTCTTCCATGCATAGTAGCCTATTGGATGCGACGACATAAGGGAAGAGTTCATAAAACCATCTGTCAGCAGGCATAACATAGGCCCTGCGGATTTATATCTTTATTGACTTGTCATGAAACGGCATGCTTACAGGCAAGGCGTTTATAACGTCTTAAATTAATAAGCCCTTTTTCCATGTTGTGTTTTGAGTATGTAACCAAATTTTTTCGTATTATACGCATCCAGATTCAAGGTGAACTTAATGGTGTCGGAATCCACTTTTTCGAAATGTCCGAAATCCCCGCTATTCTCAATATCCCAGTAAGCGTTATTTAAATTACGTTGTATTTCCACCCTGACGGGAACCTCGCGAGTATTTTTCACCTCAATCTCATATTTATGGATCTCTTCCCATCCACTGATGTTACCCTTCGAGTCAAAAAGATATTTGTCCGACACAAAATTCATAAGCTTTGGCGTGACTATGACGTTGGCAACCTGTCCAAGATTCAGTTCTATGTCTTCATCCACAGGTATGTATTTAAAATGTGATCTGCCTTCGTAGGAGATATGTCCTTCTTTATCTACGTACCGAAAAGCCTTCAACAGCCCCCCCGGTATAGGCGTATTACCCAGTTTATGCGCCTTGTCGTTCCGGAAACTCAGAAATCTTATAACCTGTTTGCCGAAGCGCTCTTCCTCGTATTTATAGAGGTTGACGACCGGAATATTCTTCACGTCGAAGCTCGGCAAGCGTTTGGACCAACCATTTGGGATAGTCTCGGTTCCTTCAATAGTATAAAGAAAATACTCGCTGAGTCCCTCTTTTTTTATTTCCTTGGGCTTCGCAATCACAGCCTTTTCGGCCATCATAAGCTGACGTTTCAACTTTTTAACGCCCACAATCTTGTCTCCCTCCTCAACCGCCCAATCCCTCGGCGCGGGACCGGGACGGCCATAGGGATATTTACGGCGAGCAAGATCGGCAATCCGGTCAATAAGATTTATCTTTCCGACAATCAGCCGAACCTGAGCGTTTTCATAATCTTCACCACTATTGTTGGTAACCCGCACATAACCCTTAAGTTGCATAGTCTTTTCATCATTGCCCAGGATACCCATATAAAAAGCACGCCAGCTTAAGCCACTGGTGAGATAATTGATCTCCACCGGGACATTGCCGCTGACCTGACTTTTCACGTTCCACTGGCCAAGGTTTTTCATCCGCGGGGGAAAGGACAGATCAATGATGTCAATCTGATCCCCATGCTTCATAGGAAGCATGTCCAGGCTGGTAGGATCAATAAGCGTATTGGCCCACGAAAACTGAAGCCTATTCTGTCCCCTCTTCAGGGTCAATGCCCGCCCCTCCCTGACCAGAGTCAGGTCAGCCGAGTTATAGATAGTCAATTGCGCGGTGTCCCTTTTCGGCAGGATAACAAGATCCACTTTAGCCAGGGCGAAACCATTCCACAAAAGGGATGCAATCAACCCACAGAAAACCAATCTGTATCTCATCTTCTACCCCCCTGTCCGCGGACATTTCTCCGATGATAGTGCATCATAAGCTGGCTTTTACCGTGAGCGGGCAACGCAACCTCAAATTCCAGGGTGGTGGCGTCTTTGCGTTCGTATTTCATGTTACACTCCGCCATATCCCATTGACCGTTAATATGCTGTACCATGGTGAGAATGGCCGGCCTGTCCTTGAAATTCTCGATAGTTGCTTTTATCACTTCATCTGTATCATAAAGGACAATCCTATGCTCAGCATTGCGCCGGACATTTATTCGTTTGTCCAGCATTTTGCGTTGTGTTACCACAACATCACGGCTATCTCCGATATATATGTCCATCTTTTCGCCAACCGGTACCTGCCCCGTAGAGTCCTCGCCCAGGAAAATCGTGCTCCCGTGCCCGTCCTTTTGAAACACACGCACCTTACCTTCTGAAAGAGAGTATTCGCCCAAGCCCTCTTTTGCGATGTTTCGGATCCGGTAACTCACCGGAATGCCAACATTTGTGTCCAGTTTGGCAGGGTCCCAGGGTTTTTTAGCCGCGTCAAAGGTCCACCGCTTTTCAATGGGGATTTGATCCTTGTTCAGAGAAAGGACCTGCTTGGTCTCCTCGTGTTGGATGGTCTGCAGTGAAGACTTTCCGTTGCCTAAAAGGACTGAGGCCTCGGAAAAATTCTCGCCCGAAAAATTACGGAGCACGAGGAAACTCTTCAGGTTTATGAATGTCTCGGCTTTATCGGCGACCGCTTTATAGACGATCAACCGGTCAATCCAAGACAGCAGATAGCTGATGCGAACCGTCACCTCATAAGCATCCTTGCTGTGGATTTGCCAGACCAGCGCCGCCTCGTTGGGGGGATAGCTTACTGCCAGAAGCGTCGCCTTATCTGGATGCGAAAGCACTTCCAGACGGATGGAGTCCTCGTCTATACTCACCCCCTTCCATGAAAAGTCGATCTGGTTGAGACCTTTCTGCAGTGTAAGGACTCTTTCCTCCTCGATCAGCGTGGCCTTGGGGTTATCCAGTCGGATGATCGTATTTCCCCTCTCGGGCAGGGCCACAAGTTTGATACGGGCCTGCACAGGAACTGCGAAAATGAGAAAAATTCCCGCCAGCACCGACAGGTAAAAACAGCAGCCTCTCTTTTTCATAATTCATTTCTCCTTGTTCCTATCCCGGGTCCTGTTGAGATGAAGATGATCTTAACACTTCAGCGTAACGCCCCCATTCCCGCAAATAGACTGCCCGGAGCAAATATTGAAGCCTATCGCCACGACAAAGGGCTCATCCGGGGGCTGTGCGGGGCTGCATCTTCAGGCACCATTAACATTTCACAAAATGTCATCCACTGCGGCTTTCGGATCAAAGCTCCTCCAGCCCGAGCTGCGGCACGAGTCGCGGTCTGCATGGCACTGAAACACTGGAATCCACTCTCTTCCGTTTCATCACACCACAGAGAGGGCTGCCTGTCCACCCTAAAAACTCCTTCCTACTTACTCCTTCCTGCTATGACATTTACTGCACACCGTCGGGGCCTTTGATTCGGAATTTTCCCTTTTCAATTTCCTGTGGCAACCCCGGCAATTTCCGTGAAATGCCAGTTTCAGGTTTTTTTTCTTTACATCAGGAGAAAGCTTTGTCTCCCCTTTCACAGTTCCCTCATTATGACAGATTTCACACTTTGAGACGGGCATTCCCTTTTCCCAGACGTTCTTCCCGTCCTCATAGATATGGTGACAATCCATGCACGCTATCTGGTACTTTTTCTCATGGTTTTCATGGCTAAAGCCCACCCCCGGCCTTGTATGTTTTTTCCACAAAGGAGACAGTATAAGTATTTCCGCAGGCGGCATTTCGGTTTTGCCGATGACTTTTTTTTCTTCTTTCTCTGTCTGTGAAACCTCCTTGATCTCTGTCAACTTCAGGGGCTTGGTTCCTGAAACCACCTTTGTTTCTTTCGCAGGGACCCTTTCCTTCTCTGCAGCTTTTTTTGCTTCCTGGGCAGCGAGACCCTTTTCTTTTGACTCATCTTTGGGTTCCTCGCCGGTACAGCCTGTCCCCCACATAATAAAACCCGTTAGCGCCACACATAGTAGAAAAAATACGAAATAACGCCTGGCCATTTTCTCCTCCTTCTCTGTGTAGAACCTCCTGCCCGCAGCAATATGGGGTCTGTCATCCACCTGATGGGGAGTACGTCCCGCGTTCCTGCATCTTTTTGATCTCTTCCTCTCTAAGGGCACGCTTGAAGATCTTCTCGGTCACGGTCAACGGCAGATCGTCTCTAAATTCAATGAATTTGGGAACGGCATAGGCTGCCATCTTCTCACGACAGTAATCCACAATATCCTTCTCCGAGATCTTTGTTTTGAAATCTTCTCTCAGTCTGATAAATGCCTTAATCCTTTCGCTTCCCGGCCGCTCGGGATCAGGGATACCGATCGTCACGGCACCTTCTATTGCGGGGTGTTGAAAGAGGATTTCATCGACCTCTATGGAATAAACCTTCATCCCCGAGACATTAATCATGTCCTTGATTCGATCCACCACATGAAAATAACCTTCTTCGTCTATTTTCGCCAGGTCACCGGTTCTCAACCAGCCTCCTTCCTCAAGACCAGAACCAGGCTCCGGCCAGTAGCCTTTCATCACCTGCGGTCCCCTTAGCCAGATCTCGCCAACCTCGCCAAAAGGCACCTCCTTCAAAGTTGCCGGGTCAACCAGCTTTACGTCGGTATCCGGAACCGGTAGCCCGATACCCTGCTTTGTTGACTTTGCAAAACGCGTCACTTTTGAAAAGGCGGATATGTTGATATGGGTACAGGGGCCTGTTTCGGTAAGGCCATAGCCTTCCGAGATAGGCATCTTTGTTTTCTCTTCAAGCTTTCTAGCCACTTCTGCAGGGAGCGGGGCAGCTCCGGACATGACCATCACAGGCATTCGCCTGATTTTAATTTCCGGTTGGGCCAGCTTCAATAGCTGCGTGGGGACCATAAATAATAGAAACGGCCGATATTCATTCATCACCTGGACTATCATATCCGTATCCCTGGGATCGGGGATCAGAAACATCTTCAGCCCCCAATACATGCTGGACTGCATCAAGTAATGCCCCATGGCATGAAATACTGGGATGGCCAAAAGGGAAGAGGCACTTCCCCTGTAGGCTGGAAAAGGGGCCATCATCCAGGGAAGCCCCTGAAGCACATTGGCCAGTCTCTGAAAGTGCGTAATCATAACTCCTTTTGGAACACCTGTTGATCCGCCGGTAAAGGCAAGAATAGCCAGGTCTTCCGTCGGATCTATCTCTACTTCCGGGGAGATGGGTTCATGATCCGCAATGAGCTTCCTGAAATTGTAAGTGCCCGGTATTTCCTCCGGTTCCTCGCTTTCGGAAGGTGAATAATCATTTAAGGAAGTCACAATAATATTTTTAAGGCCTGTTTCTTCTCTGATCGAGTCGATTTTTTCCAGATGCCTGTCCAAACAGATGATGGTCTCTGCCCCTGATTCCCGCGCCTGATGTCTCAATTCAAGTGCCTTTAGGATGGGGCTGCAGGGAACAAGGGTTGCACCCGTTTTGAGTATAGCAAAATCACTTATAATGAACTGGGGACATGTGGGAAGAAAAAGGATGACCTTGTCCCCCTTTCTGATGCCGAGATTTACCAGGGCGTTTGCAAGCGTATCAGCCTGGCCTTTTAATTCCCTGTATTTCATCCTGTTGCCCAGATAGTAATAGGCATCCTTCCCGGGAAATTTTTCAGCTGCCTCGTCTAAAACGGAGAATAGAGGCAATTTAGGAAACTCAATGTTTTTCTTGAGTTTAAACGGACCGAGTTTATAGCTCTTCAGCCAGGGTTTATCTGCATAGGACACCATTAACCTTGACCTCCCCAGATTTGTGTGATGACATCCTCCAACCCCAACTCCTTTAGCTTCTCCGGCGTCGGTCTGCCGGTGGCCTTGTCCCAGTTACGAAACTCATAATAAGGATCCAGAAAAATTTCCACATTATTCACATGTCCCGCGGCTGGTCCGTCGGGTAAAGGTTCTTCCAATAGTCTCCTGGGCAATGTGTCGTCTGCCCGTGTCTGCCCCTCTCTCATGTTAAAGGCCCTTTCCAGATTATAAATCCTTTCCCCTATTTTCCTGAATTCCTCGGCACCAAAGTCCCACCCGGTAAGGGCTCTGATGATACCCGACCATTCATTGGCATCCAGTGTCAATCCCATAAACTTACAACATCCTGCCGCATCAAAAACCGTCAAGGCATCCTCCATATCTTTGACGACTTTTGCCTCCCCAGGATTCTCCTCCAACGGATCTTCTATTTCACTTTCATCCACGACGAGGAAAGGGCTTGCGAGAAACGTCGGGCCCTGGACATAGGCGGTAACATGGTCGCCCCCGCGATTTGCCGTGGCAAAGGCAAGTCCGGTAATCTTTGCCGCCCTTGAATCATAACACGCCAGTTCTAATCCCTTGACATTCATGGCAAATCTTTCCGAGTCTTGGCCGAGTTTTTGGGCCATAATGCGGGTCCCTTCAGCCAAAAGATCGCCGACACCTTCCCTCTTTGCGATCGCGTGAACAAGCCCCAGCATTGCTTCTGCATTCCCGAACTCTATTTTGATGTCCCCTGCAAGATCTTTACTCAAAATGCCTTTCTCAAAACATTCCATGGCGAACGCAATTGTACTGCCGCATGAAATTGTATCCAGGCCATAATCATTACAGAGGTACCCGGCCATGGTAATAGCCCCAAAATCCGAGACGTCGCACATGGGTCCGAAGACACCAACCGTCTCATACTCAGGGCCTTCACCCTTGTTCCCGGCATAGGGTCCCTCTCTGATTTCAGAACTGCGGCCGCATTCAATGGGGCAGGCAAAACAACCGGTGGGTTTTATCAGGACCTTTTCACTCAACGCCTCCCCATTGACATCCTCCGCAAAAGAACAGGTCCCCGTCTGCCAGTTTCTGGTCGGAAGCCCCCCGCAGACATTGACCATATCCAGGACCAGATTTGTGCCGTAACCCCTCAAGCCTGCGGCTAAGATAGATTCATCAAGAAGCTCGAACTGCTTCTTGGCCGCTACTGTAAAGGCCTTTGTATCCGCCATCTGGATTTTCTTTGACCCTCTTACGGCAATCGCCTTCAGCCTTTTAGAGCCCATGACAGCTCCAACACCGCATCGACCGGCCGCCCGGTGACGGTCATTCATTACGGAAGCGTACCTGACCAGATTCTCTCCCGCGATTCCGATACACGCCACATTGAATTTCCGATCCTGTCCTTCATTGATCAGGTCGCTGGTCTCAAAGGCGTTCTTCCCCCAGAGATCAGAGGCGTCCTCAAGTTTTACCTTTGCGTCATCCATGACGAGATAGACGGGCTTTTCGGATATGCCTTCTAAAATAATGCCGTCGAAACCTGAACGCTTGAGGTCGACTCCCCATCGACCCCCGGAATTGGACTGGGCCCAAATATTGGTCAAGGGAGATTTCGTTACGATACTGTAGCGACCGGCGCTGGGAGAAGACGTCCCGGTCAAAAGACCGGCCATAATGATCAACTTGTTATCAGGTCCTAAGGGATCCACACCCGGTTTTACTTCATCAAACAGGTACTTGCCGGCCAGTCCTCTCCCTCCCAGAAATTTCCTGGCCATGTCTTCGGGTATGGCCTCTTCGCTCACCTTCCCCTCGGTCAAATCTATCCTCAGGACCTTTCCAATCAATCCAAACATGTTTATACCTCCGTAAATCGTATAGAGAGCGTGTCGTTATGCCTTTGTTGAGCGCTATTTAAACTTTATCTCCCCTCTGTATCTGCCTCTTTCGCTCAAATACCGAACTGAGCATTCAGGTCCTTGTAGTTGTCCTTGAAGGCTTGGAATGCCTCTGCTTCCAATTCGTCGGGAAACCTGTCACTCACTTCACCCGCAAGATCCACGAGTCTTATAGCCGCTTGAGTGGCGGCTGCAAGCTTTGCCGCCTTCTTTACGTTGAAGGGCACCAGCTTCAGTTTCATAGTGGCGATTTCTTTAACCACATTAAGCTCTTTCCTCAGTATCTTTTTCCATCTTTCATATTCGGCTTCAAGAACATAGTCCCCTGCTCTTCCCACCTCAGCAGGAACAAGCTTAACAAACCGACATTCCCCATGCCACAGATCCATGAAAACAAAAACTTCGCTTTCAAATCCGGCTTCGGGATTTGCCTTAAAGACAAGGACCACGGATCCCTCCCAGGTCCGCGCGGCTGCCTTATATCTATCATCCTCCTGTATTTTTTTTTCAAATTCCGAAGCCCATTCCGGAGTCCCAACAATATATGGCTCTGATTCTGACTTTTTTCTCTCCTCGATGAGTTCGGCATATTTATTTTCCCATTCTTCTGACCCGGCTTGGTACATAATGTAGCCTCCTGATATAAGGTTTTATTCCATACACACACCAACTCGCATCCAGGCTCAAGCTTATCCAGAGGTTTCCGGAGAATTATTTACTTTAGGACCGGCTGTGCCTTTTTCAGGCATCTGGGACATGATATACTCTGCCAGTGCCGTAATTGTGAGACTGGGGTTCACTCCGAGATTTACGGGCACATTGGAGCCGTCCACCACGTACAGATTGGGGTACCCGTGGATTTCCCCTTTAAAATCAACCACCCCTTTCTCCGGCGTTTCACCCATAACACAACCCCCCAGTATATGTGCCGTGGTGGGGACATCAAAAAGGACCTCCGGCCATGAACTCAGGGGCTGCCCATCTATTTTTTCGCCCATGAGTCTGGCAATTTCATTTGCAATGGGAATATAGGAAGGCACTTTAATGGTGCCGGGCACCAGCTCGGAATTCATACTCGGTCTTCCTAAACGCCACCAGCGCCGCCTGTAATTAAAGCTCATGTGATTTTCCGCCTTTTGCATAACAAGGAGGATTGTCGTCCGAGCACCCCACCCGAAAGGCCATAAGGATTTCAGGAATTCCATCGGATGTAGAAAGGCGTTGCCAAGAAATCTCACAAAGCGTGGAATTCGACCGCCGCCATCTGTTAGGAGGGTTGTGAGGCTCGCCATAGCGTCCGATCCCTTATTGAATCGCACAACTTCAATATGCGTGTTTTCATCAGGATAAATACCCGATGTAATACTTATTTGATCGGAGTAATCGGCGTGTCTGTCATTGGCCTTTACCCCAAGGATTGCTTCGGAGTTGGTTCGGATGAAATCTCCCAATTTATCGGAAAGCCCGGGTAAAAGGCCTCTGCGTTTGCACTCAAAAAGCAGTTTTACGGATCCCATGACCCCGCCACTGAACACAACGCCGCGTGCCCTAAAAACCCTATTCGGATGACGCAAGCCGGTGGATTTTTTTGCATGGACTTCATATCCGTCTTCCAGCGGCCGAACGCCGGTCACCTCTGTCTCCGGTAAAATTTCGACACCATACTTATGTTCCGCCAAGTACAGGTAGTTCTTGTCAAGTGTGTTTTTCCCGCCAACCGGACATCCGATCATGCACGCGCCGCAGAAGGTACAACCCGTCCTTTCCGGACCGTCTCCGTCAAAATAGGGGTCGGGTACGGTCTTATCAGGTTCTCCGAAAAAGACCCCCACATCGTTTATGTGAAATGTGTCCTCCCCGCGGATCTCTTTCCCGATGTCGGCCAGTATTTTATCCGCCTTTCCCACCTGTGGGCTTGGGTTTACGCCCAACATACACTGTGCCACCGAGTAGAAAGGCGCTAATCTTGCCTTCCAGTCTCCCGGACCCCACTCCCTCTTTTCAAAAACCTCATCGGGCGGAATGAGAAGCTGGTTGCAGTAATTGAGACTGCCACCTCCCACACCGGTTCCATGAAGAATAAAGACATGTCTCAAGAGCGAAAGGACCCAGATGCCGTAAAGCCCCAAGTATGGTATCCATATATTTTTGCGAAGATTCCAGTTGGTTTGGGGAAAGTCCTCTGTCCTGTAACGCTTGCCTTTCTCCAAGATGAGAACCTTATAACCCTTTTCAGCCAAACGCAGTGCGGACACAGAGCCGCCGAACCCTGAACCGATAATAACATAGTCGTACATCCGACTCTCCGGCATAAATTCCCCCTGGTAGTCCTTTTTAAAATAGCTTTGGGTTGATGAACGACACTCTGAAAAATGCTGACGGAATCCTTAACATATAAACCAGAATAGAGAAAAACGTGATGAGTTTCAAAGAAAAAGTAAGTAAAAATTTCTTTTAGGTAATTCCTGGCCTTTTAATTCATTGGTATTGTTTAAAACTCTTGTCATCAACAGTGATTCTTTCATGTTTCTTGAAAAAAATACCACCGGACTCTCCGTGACCGAATATATACGGCCTAGTGGTATGATTCCAAAATAACATTGCAAACAACACGTCATTGCGAGGAGCGTAGCGACGAAGCAATCTTATTGAAATTCCATAGTGTTAGAGATTGCTTCGCTTCGCTCGCAATGACTGTATTTATTGCAGGAATATTTAGGAAACGTTCTACTAGACCCGATGGGAGTTTGCAGGATGGCTGGAAATCGCATAAATATCTGGATTCCCTCTTTTTCACTTTACACTAAAGCCTGTTTTCAATATGCTCACCTCTTAAAAGGAATATATCAGGCAGCCGGGCACGACTGGAGTCGACAAGACAGAAGCCTATGTTTCTTAAAACATCTCACAACTCACCAATTTCTCTTCCAAAAAAACTCAGATCCGCAGCTTTAACAGTTGCATTCTTGATATCTCTCATTTTGTCGGGCTGTGCTGTACTAACGGCTGTTCCTGTCACGATTAAGGAAGTTAAGGAATATGTTGTGGGCAGGGATCAGAGTTTTTCTTATCCCATTGATAGGGTCTTGAGATCTTCGATCTACAATCTCCGTAAAATGGGCTTTGTAATCTCAAGGATTGAGTCCTTTAACCAAAAAGGTTTGGTCAAGGCTGACTGGCAAATGACCTCGGTTAAGCTGTCTATTGAAACCATTACACCAAAGCTGACCAAGGTCATAGTCAAGGTCAAGGGAGATAATAGCTCAAGGGAATATTCATCCGAAGATGAACTTTTTGCCAATGTCAGGGAAACTCTGAAAGAGGGAAAAGAAATAGACTGGAAAGGGCTTATCAAAGGAATGGTTACGGTCCATCTGAAGCCGGATAATAATTCCCCGGTCATTGCCTATCTGGCACCGGGTGCTTTGACGGATGTTATTGGCCGGGAAGGAAAATGGGTCAAAATAGGTCTCATGGATAACTGTACAGGTTTTATTGCCAACGAGCATTTGGAATAGGTGCCTCTTTAAGTGCCTTGGCCCCAATTTTGCGTTTTTTTCAAGGTCCTTTTTGCAGCTTTTCCCTATGGATTTCTATTTCGGCTATATCTTTTCTCTTGACCTTTATGAAATGTAAGCATAAATTTTGCTACGGTAGTTTTTTCCATAACTTCAGTGGTCGGCTTTGTCTGAAGAATTGTTTCTTTTGCCAGAGTGGCGACCGTCGGCTGAGAACCATGATTGAAATTATTTGAAAGGAGGTCATCGCTTTGGCAGAAGGCACAGTAAAATGGTTTAGTGAAAAAAAGGGGTATGGTTTTATTGAACAAGAAGATGGTAATGACCTGTTTGTTCATCACTCCGACATTGAGATGGAAGGATTCAGGACTCTTTCAGAGGGTGATCGGGTAAGCTTCAATATAGAAGAAAGCGATCGCGGTCCCAAGGCAAAAAATGTGGTAAGGCTTTGATTGAGTGAAATTCAATTACCCGGGGCGTCTTGTATTCAAAAAGCAAGATGCCCTTTTTTTGCCTTAAAAAATCCCCTTATAACGACTGGATAAGCATATCAGATTTTGTCTGCTTGACACAAAAAAATCTTTTCTCTATTATCCGTGCCGCAATATCGGAGAACCTGTTTAATGCATTCTTTTTAGGCGGTTAAAAAGAATATGGCTGAACCCAAATACAAACCACAAAACCACGCATTCAATTTCCCGGGCAATCTGGGAGCATTATTGGATATTTCCGCGGACCTTTGTCCCCACAGAAACGGAATTGGTGTGCCGGGCAACGTGCTGAACTTTAAAGAGTATCATGATAGAGTGTGCCGCATGGTTCACGGGCTGAAAAAAATTGGAGTTGAACGGAATGATCGAGTCCTTCTCATATCCCAGAACTCCATGAACTACGCCCTCATCTCTTTGGCCGTTTTTCGAATCGGGGCCGTTTTGGTGCCGTTGAACCCCAGAATAAAACACTACGAACTGGCACATATCATTTCCGAAACACGCCCAAAATACATTATTTGCAGGCCCGATAACCTTTCAACCGCACAGAAGTCCTATGAATTGATTGGCGACCTGCCGTCTCCTTCCTTCGTTACTGTTGACGAAAAGGTTCCCTCTACAATGTTTATCGAGGACCTGGATTTCTCAGAAGTATCAACCCGTTGCGAAGATATGGATGCCGATGATACTGCTATGATTATCTATACGGCTGCCATGGAAGGCTATGCCCTTGGGGCTGAATTGACGCATGCTTCCCTGTTTTATAATGCCGTCTTCTTTGCCGAAGAGGCCTTCAAAAGCAAGGATCCCGGCTCCGAAGTCCTCTCATGTATACTTCCCCTTTTTCACTGTTACGGATTTACAGATGGTTTTCTGGTCCCTCTGGCTGGGTGCGCAACCTGCTTTATATTGGATACTTCATTGCGGGGGAGACAGATTGTTAACATACTGGAATCCTATCGAGTGACTCAGATCATTTCCGTACCGGCAATATACTATTCACTCGTCAATCATTTGTCCGGAAAACCTGAGCTTTGTTCCCGGTTAAACAATCTTACGAGCGGCGGTATTGGGATCTCCGTTGAGCTCTTGGAAAAATATCGCGACATACTGGACCTGAACATCAGTGAGGGTTACGGATTATCTGAGTGCTCCCCGGTAATAACATGGAACGGTCTCAGTCGGCCCCCCAAACTGGGAACAGTGGGCTATCCTTTAGGCTGCTGTGAAGTTAAAATCGTTGATGATGAGGGACAGGAAGTTCCTAAAGGAGAGGAAGGAGAAGTTCTGGCAAGGGGTTTAAATGTCTTCTCCAGTTATCTTAATCAACCGGAACATACAAAAAAAGCCTTTGTGGACGATTGGTTCAAGACCGGAGATCTCGGACTCCTGGATGATGAAGATTATCTCACCCTAACCGGGTTGAAGAAAGACATGATCAACATATTCGGTCTCAAGGCATACCCCAAAGAGGTGGAAAGGATCCTTTCCTATCACCCCCAAATCGAGTCGGTGCGTGTCTGGGGAGAATGGCATCCAAGGCATCGGGATATAGTTTCCTGCGAGGTTTATCTAAAATCCGGAAGCACCATGACTCAAAAAGACGTGCTTAAATGGTGCAGACATAATATTTCTCCCTACAAAATCCCCCGAAAAATCCTGCTTCATACGTGATGATGAAATAAGCACGTTTCAGTCTTTAGGCTGGACACCATCTTTCAGGCTTCCGATAATTTCCTCAATACTTGATATGCCCTGATCTTCGCAGAATTTTCTCAGGCCCTCTACAATGTCCAGGGTTGCGCCCGGATTAACAAAATTGGCCGTCCCCACCTGGACGGCCCTGGCACCGGCAATGAGAAACTCAAGGGCATCCCTGTGGTCAGTAACTCCTCCGATACCGATAACCGGAATACGAACCGCTTTTACCACCTCACGAACCATATAGAGAGCTACAGGTCGGATAGCCGGCCCTGATAAACCTCCGGAGACGCTGGCCAGTTTCGGCTCTCTTGACTCTATATCTACGGCCATGCCCGTCAACGTGTTGATCAGGGATAACGCATGGGCGCCTGCCTTCTCAACAGCCCTGGCCGGAACTGTGATATCCGTCACATTTGGCGACAGTTTTACGATAACCGGTTTGTCGCTTTTCTTCAGGACCTCCTCTGTTACCCTGGCTGCCAGATCCGGATCCGTACCGAAGGTCATGCCACCTTTTTCAACATTTGGACAGGAAATGTTGACTTCAATCGCGGCCAAACCCTCCACGCCTCTAAGTCCTGCAGCAATTTGGCCATACTCCTTGATGGTATGGCCGTAAATATTGACTATAACAGCCGTGTTAAGCTTCTGGAGCCATGGCAGTTTTTCTTCCAGAAATCCCTCAAGGCCCACATTGGCAAGGCCGATAGCATTTAACATTCCGCAGGGAGTCTCTACGATTCTTGGCGGGGGATTGCCCGGCATGTGTTTTATGGAAAGCCCTTTTACCACGATGCCCCCAAGGAGATTCACGTCTACCAGATCCGAAAATTCACTACCGTAGCCGAAGGTACCCGAGGCAGCGAGCACAGGATTTTTCAGGTTGAGCGGGCCTATTTTTGTTTGTAAGCTTTTCACAGACATATTCTACAAAAATCTCCAATCCAGCGCCTGAACGTCAAAAACCGGCCCATCCTGGCACACATGATAATAGGTTTGCCGCGACTCGGAACCTGCCTTGACCGCGCAGCCCTGACAGGCACCCAGGCCGCATGCCATGTTCGTCTCCAGAGACACCTGACAGGAGACCTCCCGACTAACCGTCAGTTCCGCCACATGTTTCAGCATGGGTAGGGGACCGCACGCACATATCATCATAAGGCTTTTTTTATTGTGAAGCATATGATATTCAAGGAGCTCGGTGACCGGTCCTTTATGTCCAAGCGTGCCGTCATCCGTGGCAACTGAACTATCAATTTGTCTAAGACCAACTTCCCCAAGGGGCACTATTTCGCTAACTGACGGATAACCAACCAAGAATGACATGTCGCGCCCCCCGAGTGCCTGAGCCAGAAAGATAAGAGGGGCAATACCAATGCCTCCCGCTACCAGAATGCATTTCTCTCCCTTTTTCGGGAGATCGAATCCCCTGCCCAGAGGACCCATTAAAGACAGTTGTTCACCTTTTTTTGTCCCTGACAGGATGGCGGTCCCCCGCCCTACAACCCGGTAAAGGATAAAAAAAACATCGTCTTCAATGGTATTGCATATGGAAAAAGGTCTTCTTAAGAGGGGATCGGAAGAAGGTCCAACCCGGATCATGACAAACTGACCGGGTATGGCTTGTGAGACGATTTCACGTGACCTGAGCCCCATCATAAAAGTATCTGGTGACACTTTCTTATTGAAGACTATCTCAGATTTTTGGTCAATCATGGCTGCCTTTGAAAAAAACTGCTAGAATTTATGAATACACCTGAGCCATCATGCCCCCATATCTTTTACACAATACCAAACAATACCGCAACAGCGGAATTCCAAGGCAGCAAAATAATCTCAGAGACAATGAATATCGCACTTGACATGAAAGAATACCTATATTGTTTTTTCTTACCTACCGGCAGGTAAAATATTTATCAGTTATGGGAATAATATTGAACAGTTTTTTGTAACTACTCAGGCGGCTAGACTGAAGGTGGAAGGCTGTTAGGGCATTTCGGTCTTGAACTTAATTAGCTGGGTAGTTTCAGTTTTTTTATGCAACCAGGATACTCAACCATTGAACAACAGTATTTCAGGCAATATGGATAAACAAAATGCAAAAGATAGACTCCTTGAGGCCGGCATAAACCTTTTTGCGGAAAAAGGGTACGCAGGCACATCGGTCAGGGAAATCACGGCCCGGGCGGGTGTGACCGAACCGGTCCTTTATTACTATTTCAAAAACAAGGAAGGCCTTTTCAGGTCTATAATGGATACGGCATCCGAGTTGCAGAAAACCTTATTGAAGGAGATTTTGGAAACTCAGGGCACGACTCTGGGCCGTCTGATTTATCTTTATGGGCGCTTTTATGAGGAAGTACTGAAAAACAAGGACTTTTTCAAAATGATCAACAACCTGGTCTTCGGACCGCCGCAGGGGACACCGGATTATGATATTGAACAATACCACCGGGACATGGTCTATGTGGACAAGATTGAAATCTACGTCAATGTGCCTGAGTTGGACGTAAAATTTATCAAGGTAATGCAAAAGGCCACCGTCAGAATCGATGCCTTTCCAAAACGCCGGTTGACGGGAATCATAGATTTTGTTGCCTACAAGGCCGATCCTGCCACCAAAACCTTCCTGGTAAAGGTACTTGTCAACAACCCCGGGCACGCCATCAGACCCGGGATGATTACGAGAACCGCCTTTTTACGCCGGGTCATCCCGGACGCCCTGGTCGCACCGCTTTACGCATTAGTGGACAAGGACTGTCCTGGCCATTCCTTATTCCATGTTTCTCACCTTTTCACTTCTGACAGGCCTTGACGTTACTCTGAACATGGTGGTTCTCTTTTCCCTGATCCTCGCACTGGGCATGCTGGTCGATAACGGCATAGTCATCGTTGAGAATATTTACAGGCACATGCAGGACGGCACACCCAGACAGGAGGCATCAAGGGTGGCCACGGATGAAGTGGCCTGGCCGGTCATTACCTCCACCCTGACAACTCTTGGCGCCTTTTTTCCTATGCTTTTCTGGCCGGGTATAATGGGGGAGTTCATGGGCTACCTCCCGCTGACCTTGATTATGGCCCTCTCCTCTTCATTGTTTGTGGCATTGGTTATCAATCCGGTCCTTTCCTCACGATATCAGACCACCAAACCGAGAATTTTTGAAAAGAAAAAGCGCCCAAAGGAACCCCTTATTAAAAGGCTCTATCTCAGCCTCCTTGTCTGGGCGCTGAACCACCGGATTGTCGTCGTCCTGACCGCATTTACACTCCTCCTGGGAAGTATTACAACCTTTGCGATGTTTGGAAAGGGCACCGAATTTTTTCCCGAATCCGAGCCCAGGCGCGCCTATATCCATATCAAGGCACCGGAAGGAACCTACCTGGATGCCTCAGACAATTTGGTGGCCCAGGCCGAAGAGATCGTTTCAAAATACGAAGATATCCGGTATGTGGTTTCCAATATCGGCTCCTTAGGGGGAGACCCCTTTTCCCAGGGCGGCACCGGCACTCATATCAACCGCGTTGCTCTTAATTTCAAGGATTTTCATGAACGCTCCGTCCCTTCTTCCGAAATTGTGAAAGAAATAAGGGGCAAGGCCCTCAACGCAAACAGGGGAGCCGAAGTCCAGGTGGAAAAGGAGGAGGAAGGGCCTCCTGCCCATGGCAACCGGTATCAGCTTCGACTTTCGCAAACTGGTTTGGGATATCGGAGGCGAATCATCCCAGTGGTGGGGTCCCATGGCAGTGGCCGTCATTTTCGGCTTGGCTATGGCCACCGTGCTGACGCTGGTGGTGTTGCCTGTCCTGTGCTCCCTTGCCAACAGCCTGAAAGTCGGACGCAGGACAACAAACACAAAATGAGCCCGGCCAAACCTTCTTTAGGACAATACCTTGCCTAAGGGCGTGCTTGACACCAACCCCCTATTTTTTTATTCTTTATAATATGGCAAGGTGATTTGGACTGGAGAAGAGTGCCGTACCGAACCGTTTGAACACTGCACCTATCCGAAGCGAGGCTATGGGGCTCTTCGAAAGGCCGTATCATCCGGATCAAATCTTCTCCGCTCCGTGTAGAGGACCGAGTCGCGGTCTCCATGGCTCAAGACTACTGGAATCAATTGGCTCTCGCTCCAGCAGGATACAGCGAGGGTCGCTTATCACTGTAGGAGTAGATGCGGCCTAGAGAAGAGTGCCATGCCGAGCTAAGCGCTGGGCATATATTTCCCCTTTCAGGAGGCCTTGAATGACCTTAAAAAGAAAAACCATGGCCCTGGTCTTAATATGTTTTGTTGGACTTTCCTTTCCCTGTTTAGGGGTAGCGGCAGAGGAAATACGGGGTGAGTACTGCTATGCAGCGCACGAAACCGAACCCCTTACGGTTGCCGAAGAAATCTCATATGCTCTGGCCTTGAGAAAGGCGGTTAAGGAAAGCGAAACGTTCAGATCTCTGACAAAAAATATTGAGGACCCCCTACTGAAAAAATCCATCATCGAAATTACCGCAGGCTGTGGTGTAAAAAATGTCAAAGTCATAAAGCAAGATTTCCGGGGCAGTGCCTCCTGCACTGAACTGGTAGCAGAACTGGACACTAAGATGCTTGAGTCTATCGTTTCAAGAAAGGCGCCTTCGACCGATTCTGAAAAACCCGAGGGTTTTGAGGGTTTGTTGAGCAACGAATATGTCAAAATACTCAATTACAAAAAGGAGGGCTCGTTTCTCACCATTTTATACCAGGCCAAACAGTACCTTGAGCCCGATTGCGTTGAAATCAGCATTGTCTATTTTGACAATCAGGGTCGTCAAATAAAGAGAACCTTCGGCCATTTCCCGATGGTGCGTTTGGATCGTGGAAATGTCCGGTGGGCATCCCTCCCGCTCCACGGGCAAACCGGATCTTTTGAACTGAGGCTGGATATCAATGGCCGAAACTGACAACAGGAAAGAGACAAATACCCTAATACGACACCTTTAAAATACAATTTTATTCTTGAAAAAACCTGTCAAAGTGCACTAATCTACCCACTTTCCATTTAATAATGCAAACAGGAGAAAATTTATGAAAATTGCCATAAGCGGCAAGGGGGGTGTGGGCAAGACCACTTTCGCCTCCTTTCTGATCAGGGCCCTGGCTGACGAGGGCAAAAGGGTTCTGGCCATAGATGCCGATCCCGACGCCAACCTGGCCCAGGCCCTCGGCGTTAAAAACAGCGAAGATATTGTCCCCATTTCAGAGATGAAGGAACTGATCGAGGAAAGAACCGGGGCCAAGGTGGGTGCGATGGGACAGTTTTTTAAGCTGAATCCCAAGGTTGATGACCTTCCCGAAAGCCTCTCGGTAGAAGTTAACGGCGTAAAGGTCATGGTTATGGGTAGCGTTAAGACAGGCGGATCAGGATGTGTGTGCCCTGAAAGCATACTCCTAAAAAATCTGGTCAGACACATTGTCCTGGCCAGGGACGAAGCTGTAATTTTAGATATGGAAGCAGGACTGGAACACCTGGGCCGGGGAACAGCCATGTCCGTTGACCGCCTGGTAGTTGTGGTTGAGCCGGGCAGGCGGAGTATAGAAACCGCTCATCAGATCCGCAAACTGGCAGGAGACCTTGGAATAAAGAATTTGAATTTTCTGGGCAACAAGATACGATCAGACAAGGACAAACAGTTTCTTCTCGAGCAGATGTCCGACTTTCATTTCCTGGGTTTTATCCCTTACGCGACTGATATTATTGAGGCGGATCTGGATGGACGCCCCCCTTATGAGAAAAATAAAGAGACTCTCCATGTTGTAAGGGGAATGGTCAAAGAGCTTGAGACTTGATCGTATTTTAAATATCTCATTTCTCTGAGGACATGCACTTAAGTGCATCTTTTTAGGATATTAAATAAATTGGGAGATGTTTTATGGGAAAAAGGATTCACAATTTTAATGCGGGTCCTGCCGCTTTGCCGCTGACTGTCTTGAAACAGATCCAGGAAGAAATGCTGGACTTCAAAGGTTCCGGCATGTCCATCCTGGAGATAAGCCACAGGTCCAAGTGGTTTGACGATGTCATCAATGAGGCCGTTGAAAGGACCAAGAGACTCCTTCGCCTTGACAATGATTTCCAAGTCCTTTTTATCCAAGGGGGGGCAAGCCATCAGTTTTGCATGGTACCCATGAATCTGGCATTGGCCAATAAGCCGGTAGATTACATTGACACCGGGACATGGTCGACTAAGGCCATAAAAGAGGCGAGGATACAGGGCAAGGATGTCCGGGTGATCGCCTCATCGGAGGATAACAATTATTCCTATATTCCCAAAGGCTTCAAGATTGACGGGAAGGCGGCCTATCTCCATATCACTTCAAACAATACCATAAAAGGGACCCAGTGGAAGAAATTCCCGGAAAGCGGAGGTGTCCCTTTATTGTGTGACATGTCTTCCGACATCATGAGCCGTCCTTTCGATGCCAAGCCTTTCGGTCTCATTTATGCGGGAGCACAGAAAAATATCGGGCCGGCCGGCACTGCAATGGTGATAATACGCAATGATATGCTGGAAAGGGTCCCGGATAATATTCCCACTATGCTCAAGTATTCCACGTTTTCCGAGAAAAATTCCATGTTCAATACGCCCGCATGCGTTGTCATTTATACAATTAATATTGTTTTGAAGTGGCTCGAAGAAGACATCGGCGGGCTGGAAAAAATGGAACAGATCAACAAAGAAAAGGCTGGACTTATCTATGACTTTATTGACAGTTCGGACTTTTATCAGGGTACAGTCAGAAAAGACAGCCGTTCTATGATGAACGTCACATTCAGGTTGCCCAGTGTGGACCTGGAAAAAGAGTTCGTTGCCGAAGCTCTCAAAGAAAATTTAGGAGGACTCAAGGGGCACCGCTCTGTTGGAGGTTGCCGCGCCTCCCTTTACAATGCCACCGGGCTCGACGGTGTCAAGGCCCTGGTAACATTCATGGCGGAATTTGAAAGAAAAAAGGGATAAATTATTTTGAAAAGAATCAGGATTGCTGAAGTACTCTCTTCTAAAGACGCGGGTAGCCATATCACGGTCATGGGCTGGGTCAGAACCCGCAGGGATTCCAAGGGCGGGTTTTCTTTTGTCGAAGTCAATGACGGTTCTTGCCTGAGCTCTTTGCAGGTCATAGCGGATCAAAAACTACCCAACTATAAGGATGAAATCCTGAAGCTACAGACAGGATGCTCTGTTAAAGTTGCCGGCTCTCTTGTGGCTTCCCCCGGCAAGGGTCAAAAAATAGAGCTTCAGGCTGATGAAGTGGAGGTCCTGGGATGGGCGGATCCCACTTCCTACCCGCTCCAAAAGAAACGGCACTCTTTTGAATTTCTAAGGACCATCGCCCATTTAAGGCCCCGCACAAATACATTCGGCGCGGTAGCAAGGGTCAGAAACGCTATGAGCACGGCCATCCACACGTTTTTCCAGGAAAGGGGCTTTATCTACCTGCACACGCCCATTATTACGGGAAGTGACTGCGAAGGTGCCGGAGAGATGTTCAAGGTGACGACCCTGGATCTGGACCAGGTACCCAAAAAGGACGGCCGTGCGGATTTTAGCCAGGATTTCTTTAGTGAGCCGGCCAACCTGACGGTGAGTGGCCAGCTTGAAGCGGAAATATATGCCCTTGCCATGGGAGATGTATACACCTTTGGACCCACCTTCAGGGCGGAAAATTCCAATACCTCGCGTCACCTTTCCGAATTCTGGATGATTGAACCGGAAATGGCCTTTTGTGATCTCGAATGTGATATAGCCCTGGCCACTGAGTTTTTAAAATTCATATTTGGTTATGTGCTGGAAAACTGCGAAGAGGATATGGAATTCTTTACCCGGTTTATTGATTCATCGGCCATCGAGACCCTTCAAAACCTGGTTTCCCAGGACTTTGAAATCATGCCCTACACCCAAGGTGTGGAAATCCTGTTAAAGGCCCAGGAAAAGTTTGAGTTCCCCGTGACCTGGGGCATGGATCTCCAATCGGAGCATGAAAGGTTTCTCTGCGAAAAAGTCTTTAAGAAACCCATTGTCCTTACCGACTATCCCAAAGAGATCAAGGCCTTTTACATGAAAGTCAATAAAGACAATAAAACAGTGAAGGCCATGGACGTGCTTGTCCCCAAGGTTGGTGAAATCATTGGTGGCAGTGAGCGAGAAGACAACTATGACGTCCTGGTTGAAAGGATAAAGGATATGGGTCTCAATCCGGATGATTACTGGTGGTATCTGGAATTGAGAAAATTCGGATCCGCACCCCACTCAGGTTTCGGCCTTGGATTCGAGCGGCTTATCCAGTTTGTTACAGGCCTCGCCAATATAAGGGACGTCATTCCCTTCCCGAGAACCCCCGGAAACGTGAGTTTTTGATATTCGCTTCCATTGATCCGCAAGTCAGTAAAGGCATCTTAGCAGGCGGGCAAAAATTTCCGCTACGGCAGGCTCAGGATTCCTTCCTGGCTTCGATTTCAGTCAACTCTTTCTGATAGGCCTTCCATCCCGGACACCACCCGGTATGCCATTTCCAAATACTCGCCAGTTTGGAATTGGGTTTTTTTTCAGCCCGACTCCGTAATTTACATTTATCGCAATTAAAATTCATATTTGATTAATCCGTAAAAACCCCTAAAGAATATTTAGTATTATATATTTTCATTGACATTTAATGTGTTGTGTGTATAATAAATAGTAAATAATAAATTAAATACCCCTTTAGGAGGTAATACTTTGTTTAGACTAAAGAAAACACAAAAAAGCATTTTTGATCACGATATCTATCTGCCTGAACATAAGGTCCGAGCCCTTGAGAAGACCTGGGCAGGACCCTTTAGGCATCAGATACTGCCTTTTATCGATGAAGAAAAATTCAGAAGACTTTGCACAATTTTCGTGCACTGGTCACCACTAATGACAAGGCCCGCGAGATTTTCACAGAGATCACGGACAAAATCATCAACAACGCTGAACTCAGTACAGAAAAGCAACGGCTGGATTCTACCCACATTATATCCAACATGGCCAACCTCTCACGCCTCCAGCTCTTTGTCCGGACCATAGAAGGGTTTCTTCATCAACTTCAGAGGAAACATCCTCGTCTTTACAAGAAACTTCCTTCACTCTACGACAGGGTATATTTAAAACGTTCAGGGTACTTTGCCGATGTCAAATCATCTCGTGCGAAGCGACGTCTAGCCAAAAGTGCTCGCCATCTTTTTGATCTGGTGGATCGTTTCAGAGGTCATAAGCAGATTAGCAATATGAAATTATACCAGTTGATGGTCAGGCTGCTTGAGGAACAATGCGACATCACCGACGATGATACCCAGAAAGTTGTTGTTCTCAAAGATCCAAAAGATATCTCATCTGAATCACTTCAATCCCCCTCTGATCCGGATGCCACCTATGGCCATAAGGGCAAGGGATACAAAGTGTCCCTTACGGAGACCTGTGTGAAAGACAATCCCTTCCAGGTCATAACAGATGTCGCACTTGATGGTGCTCATGCCAGTGATCAGAAAGATGTCATTCCGGTTATTGACCGACTACAAGAGAGGAATCATAAGCCGGAAGAACTTTTTGCTGATGCAGGATATGGCAGTGGTGAAAACATCCTGGAGGCCCAAGAACGCGGCGTCCAACTCACTGCACCTGTTACCGTTGGGAAACCTCCCAATGAAGAAAAGATGCAACTGTCCGCCTTTAAGGTCTCTTCAGACTATAACCAAGTTAAAGCCTGCATCAAAGGTCATGCCCCTCGTCTGTGCCGAAAGACCAAAAACGGCAAAATGTTTGAAGCCATTTTCTCAGGTGAACATTGCAAACAGTGTGAATTACTGCCCACCTGCCTAGTGAAGCGACGTAAGAAAAGTCAATACCGATTACGATACAAACTCAAGGACATGGCTACATCCTATCGCAGGGTGGAACAAGAGACTGTAGATTTCAAAGAACGCTATAAGATCCGCTCAGGGATTGAAGGTACCATTTCCGAAGCAGATCGACTGACAGGGCTTAAAAGAGCATGGACCCGAGGAAAACAACGGGTTATTATGTCCGTATTTATGAAAGCCCTTGCTATAAATATCAAGAGGTATATCCAAAATGAAATAGAGAAGGCCTGCAAGGGCCTCGATGCCACCACGGGGAACAC
The DNA here is from genome assembly GCA_964543315.1 of uncultured Desulfobacteraceae bacterium. GTDB lineage: Bacteria > Desulfobacterota > DSM-4660 > Desulfatiglandales > Desulfatiglandaceae > JAFDHL01. The sequence continues at coordinate 30,609 of CAZIXY010000003.1, forward strand.
ATTTCTGCCTTCTTTTGAGCTCATTAATGCCCTGAAGGTAATTTCGCGAAAAATATTTGATCCGACACCGTTATTAACCGTTGTTCATTAGGCAAAAATAACATTATTAACAAAATAGGTTTTTACGAGGCCGTCAAAGATGAAATGGATCTCTAAACTATTCTATCTCTCTCCCCGTGACCGGCGCTTGCTGGTTACTGCCGCCTTTTTGCTTACGGTTTTCAAACTGGGGTTATTACTGCTACCCTTTCAGAAGCTTCGAAATCTGATGGTGCGATTGTTGCGGCCGTCGCGAAAATTAGTTGGAAAAGCTCATGCAACTGCAAAGGAAGTTGCTTGGGCTGTTTCAGTTGCAAGCCGCCATATCCCCGGTACCGGGTCATGCCTTCCTGTGGCACTTGCCACACATGCGTTACTGAACTATTTTGGCCTTCCCGCAGATCTCCGCATCGGCGTCAGACACAATAGAGAGGGGGAGTTTCAGGCCCACGCATGGGTGGAGAGCCGGAATGGCGTTTTGATCTGCGATCTGGAAAACCTTGCTCAGTTCACCCCACTCCCGCACCTTGATCAAAAAACGCCATGAGCGGCGCTATGAACATTTATGAGGCCTATGGCCTGGGCATCCTTTCTGACCTACCACTGCCTGAACTCGCAGCCGGAAGAAAAAAATGGGATGTGGCCATTCGTCTGGGGAGGGTGAGGTTCCCTTTTTCCCAAATAATGGGCCCGGGTCGTTTGGACATAGCTTCACCTGAAAAGATATCCTTTGCTTGGGAAAAAGTGGGGGCCTTTATGGTGAAAGGTGGTCGGGAGATTATTGTTGAACCGGCAGAGGGTGTTGAGAACGAAGTGCTACGTCTGGCAATATTGGGTCAAGCCATGGCCGTCCTGCTTCACCAGCGGGGATATCTGATTTTGCATGCCAGTGCCATAGAAGTGGAAGGGACCACTGTTGCCTTTTTAGGGGCGTCGGGTTCCGGAAAATCCACTACGATCGCGGCTCTCAATTCGTCCGGATATGGACTCATTGCCGACGATGTTGTTGCCGTTGATGTGGATAACACAGGGGATCCTATGGTCTTTTCGTCGATTCCGCAGATCAAACTGTGGCCGGAGGCAGCAGGTATACTCGGTGATAGACCTGAGGAACTGCCCAGAGTTCATCCCCAATTCGAAAAACGAGCCCTGCGTAAAATACCCGGATTCAAGCAGGCCTGTTATCCCCTCAGGCTCTTGTACGTTCTTGCGGAAGGCACGCGCGCTGATCCTGAACTTGAACCTATCCCACTGCAGGAAGCCCTTCTGGAGTTAGTGCGTTACTCATACATTCTCAGCCTTTGGGAACCTGCGGACGCTGACCCGAAGCATTTCGGCCAGTGTGGAAAATTAGTCAATCTCGTGCCACTTTACCGGCTGAAGAGAAGGCGTTGCCTTTCGGATCTACGAAACCTGGCGGGCCTTGTAGAAAAACACATCATTTGGCATCGACTAAAAAATGGCGATACATGATCTGTCCCCTGAATATGAACTGATCGTCTGTTGTGCGCGGTGTCAGATGGACGCGGATATGAGTGCTGGTATCGAGACGCTGGTTGAGGGAAAGATAAATTGGGATCATCTGTTGAGATCAGCACGTGAGAACCACGCGATCCCGCTTCTGTACCGGCATCTCAGTGATATTTGTCCCGGAAATTTGCCTGATACGGTTTTGGACCAACTCCGTCAATATTTTAACGACACCGTAAGGCAAAACTTGTTCCAGACAGGTGAACTGGTCAGCCTCCTGGGGCTGTTTGAATCACACGCTATCATGGCGGTCCCGTTAAAAGGGCCTGTTCTTGGTGCCTTTTTTTACGATAATCTGGGTATTCGAGAATTCAGCGACCTGGATATTTTGATTCAAAAGCAGGATGTCCCCCAGGCAAGGGAAATACTTGCTGACAGGGGATATAAATCAATTTATCAAATGAGTGCTTCGCAGGAAGCGGCCAATCTCTGTTTTTCTCAAGAATGGCTCTTTGTACACAGCCTTTATCAAAATTATGTTGATCTTCATTGGTGTCTTTTATCAGGGCCCAGTTCCTTTTTGGTGAAATCAAGGGATCTATGGGGCCGATTTGAGACGATACCTTTTGCAGGCACCATGATCAGGGCCTTATCACGGGAAGATTTGATTCTTTTTCTATGTATCCATGGGGCTAAACATGGCTGGCGGCGTCTCATCTGGATCTGCGACATTGCTGAACTGATCCGTTATCATCAGGAGATGGATTGGGATTTGATAATTGAGAAGGTCGATGTTTTAGCTGTCAAACGTGTTTTGTTCCTCGGTCTTTTCCTGGCAAACAATCTTTTGGGGGCGCAGCTTCCGGAACATATATCGCGTAAGACAAAGAGCGATCCAGTCATTAAAAAGCTTGCCGGAAAGGTTGAGGAGATGCTTTTCAGCCAAATCGAAGTCCTTCCAAATGCAAATCGCCTTTTTTTTATTTCATCCCTGGAGCGCTGGCAGGACAAAATAAAGTACTTCCTTATGTGGATGTTAAGGCCAAATGCTATGGACTGGGGTGGAGCCCTATCGCTCCCCGTTCCTTTCTACTGCCTGACACGGCCCCTTCGGCTTTTCAGGAAATATATAAAAAGGTTACTGAAACGGATTTTTTGATTGTTCGATGCCTGGATTAAGCAGTCCTTTGGTAGAGCCTTAAAATCCAAAAAAGTTTTGTAAGGTTTTTATTAAAAAACACCCTTGGCTTCGTCGTTGAAATAAAAATTTTGTTTCAGTCTGATCAGGTTTTTTCGTATGCCTCTATTGCTTCTTCTTGCAGGTCTTGTGCCCGTCTGCTGTATCTGGGCGAGAAATGGAATAACCTGAAATGCCGGGCACCCGCCTTTTTTGCCAGTTCGCCGGCTTCTCTTGCCGTCAGGTGATATTTTCTTCTGGCCAGCTCTTTTTCGCTATCCAGAAAGGCCGCTTCAACAAAGAGAAAGTCCGCCCCTTTTGCAAGCTCGATCATTTTCCGCGAGTTTTCATAACCGGCCGAAACGTCCGTGATATAGGCAACTTTCTGTCCCGGTGAAATTCGCGTCACCCTTCTGGCCAGATCCCCCAGACGGAATGTCCTCTCCTGTATATCTGTTCCTTTTTCCACCCAGGTCACAGAAAAGTCCTCTTGGGGGTCCCTTTTCTCGTATATAGCGGACTTCAGTCTATTGAGCCAGGGCCCTACAGGCAACCTCAATTTTTTCAGTGAATCTTTATCAATGTTTACATAGAAGTTTTCGATGAGGGAAAAAGCGAGACAGGGTGTCCTGTGATCGAGCAGGACGCCCCGAACTGAAAAAGAAGGCTCTTTTAAAAGCGTCCCTGTAAAGGGCCTTGATGAGGGAGGGGCTCCAGTCTGGAAGTGATCCCGGCACACATACCTTTTTGTGAGAATCTTATCGGGATGGACTTCGCTTACCTCAAGCACAAAATTGTTTTGAAATTCATCCACCAGATTCCAGGTGTAACCTGCCAGCTTTCCTTCAACATGTTTGAAAAAATTGGGTGGACCGAACAGACAAAGGGTTTTTTCTCTGCCAAGGAAAAGCCTGAGCATGGTGTCGAAACCTATGAAGTGGTCCATGTGCGTGTGGGTAACAAAGACGTGGGTGACCTTGAGGATGTCACCTGAAGAAAGGGGGCTCAGATCCCCGAGGTCAAACATAAGGGCCTTTTTCTCAAAGAGAAACGGGATGAAAAGTCCCGGGTCTGAAAAAGGATCGTTGATCAGTCTGGGTTGAAAAGAGGGCCGCATGGGTTTTTGTCAAACATGTTGAATTTTCGATTGTTTGACAAATTTTAACAGATGTGTCATTTTTTTCCAATAAATAGGTGACAGCCAAGGTTTTTTCTCGATAAAAGGGCAGGGCAGAAAATGACGTTGACCAAAGCGGATATCGTCAAGAGCGTCCGACAGAAAGTGCGTTTTAAGCCGAGACGAAAAAGTCAGCAGCAATTCCTCTTCCCGGAGATGGATTGCCTTTTTTTAGGCCGGAGGCGTGCATCCGCTATCGTGGACACCCTATTCGAAACCATAAAACGCGCCCTGGCCAGAGGAGATGATGTACGTATTTCAAGGTTCGGGAAGTTTCAGGTAAAATTCAAGTGGGCCAGGAGAGGAAGAAATCCCCAAACCGGTGAGATGATAATTCTGAAATCAAGGAGGATTGTGACCTTTCGACCCTCGCCAAAACTAAAAGAAAAAATAAACTGACCTTTCTACCTGCCTCTTTCATATACCGCGGATATCATTAAATCGTTTGCACTATTGAAAGACGATCTCACCATCTATGACATTCAACTTCAGATGATCTCCCTCTTTGACCGAACCTTCCAGGATTTTTAGTGCCAGGGGATCCTGGACAAGATGCTGAATGGTCCTCTTGAGGGGCCGTGCACCATAGACCGGGTCAAATCCTGTATTAGCGAGGAATTCCTTTGCGTTATCCGTAATTTCCATCGTGATTTTGCCGGCCTCCAGGCGTTTCTCAAGGATTGTCAATTGAAGCCCAACTATCTCTTTGATCTCCTCGGGCCCCAGGGAGTTAAAGATAACGATTTCATCCGTACGGTTCAGGAACTCCGGCTTAAATGTTGCGCGCAGGGCTTCCATGACGCGTCTTTCCATTTCTGTGTCGTTTGTGCCTCCCAGATCCTGTATCCACTGGCTTCCAACATTGGAGGTCATAATAAGAACCGTGTTTTTGAAATCAACCGTACGTCCCTTGCCGTCGGTCATCCGGCCGTCGTCCAGGATTTGCAGAAGGGCATTGAAGACATCAGGATGGGCCTTTTCGATCTCGTCGAACAGAACCACCGAATAGGGATGTCTTCTGATCGATTCGGTCAGATAGCCCCCCTCTTCGTATCCCACATAGCCGGGCGGTGCACCAATGAGTCTTGCCACGGAATGCTTTTCCATATACTCGGACATGTCCACCCGAACCATGTATTGCTCGTCGTCGAAGAGGAATTCGGCCAGTGCCCGTGCGAGCTCTGTCTTGCCCACGCCGGTAGGACCCATGAAGATGAAGGATCCAATAGGCCGATTTGGATCCTGAAGGCCGGAACGAGCCCGCCGGACAGCATTGGCTACCGCTATAATTCCTTTTTCCTGTCCGACAACTCTCCGGGACAACCTTTCTTCCATTTTGAGAAGTTTTTCCTTTTCGCCCTCCATCATCCTTGAGACGGGAATCCCGGTCCATTTGGCGACAACTTCAGCAACGTCTTCGCTATCTACTTCTTCCTTAAGCATTTTCCGCCCGGATTGCAGTTCCGCCAGCCTCTCGTTTTCTTCGTTGAGGCTTTTTTCGAATTCGATGAGAGTCCCGTATTTGAGTTCCGCCGCCTTTGCCAAATCACCTTCGCGCTCTGCTATCTGGGCATTGGACCGCGTGGATTCAAGCCTTTCCTTAATATCTCTGATCTTTGAAATGGTCTCCTTTTCCTTTTTCCAGTGCGTCATCATTTCATCGGTCTCGG
>CAZIXY010000004.1:0-35249 GCA_964543315.1 uncultured Desulfobacteraceae bacterium
TTTAGCTTCTATCTTCCTAATCCTAGGCTATTCTCAGCCATATTCCCGCCTCGGTACCGCCATCGGCAGGACTGGATATTTCTATGCGCCCGTCCATTTTTGACAAAAGTTTGCGAGCAATAGGCAAACCCATACCCATCTTACCCGGCTTTGTACCAAATAGAGGTAAGAAAACCTTATTAATATTCTTCGTCTCGATGCCGGACCCGTTGTCCTTCACGACTAACATGACAAAACCATTATCTTCAGTGGCCGTTAATTCTATTAAGGGATCTTCACCTTCTTCCACCGATTCCACCGCGTTTTCGAGGATATTTGACAAGGCCTGCTGAACGGCCTCGCTATTTCCCATGACCAGGCAGGGCCCTATCTCAAGATGATGAATGAACCTGATATGACTATCTTCCATTTTGTCTGACCAGGTCGTCAGGAATTGTTCCCAGAGACCCTGGAATGGGATTTTTCCTTGTTCCGTCACATCAAAGCTGGAGTAAGACTTCATAGCATCAACCAGTCTTATTTGCTTTGCTATTATATCCGAACCCCTCTTCAAATAATCCCTTCTCTTTTCATCATCAAAGCGGTCATAGTTTTCTCTGAGTACGTCAAGGGTGATCTTCAAGGAATTTACTGAATTTCCAATCTCATGACGCAAACTGGATAGGATCTGTTCCAGATTTTCGACCTGATTTATATCAGTTCCCGAATGATCCAACTTAAAACCTCTCAGCACTTATCCTTTCCTTAAAATATACCCTCTTAACCTCTTAATAATATAAAGAATAGCAACATAGATGCTAATTTATCAAGTTAAATTTTGAAATTCTTAATTCCGCCCCATTCATAGAAATCCTCTCGCCGCGTGAGTTATTTGGCTTTTGAAGATGCTTGTGTCCATAACATGCCGGATTTTTTAGTTTTTTGTGCCCCCACTATTAATTTCTCTTATTTCTTATTGCCCGGCTAACAAAAACCTTAAGGAATATGGCAAAAAACACTAACTTGGTGAATATTTTCGTTAATTAGTTTCAATCCAGAAACAACCAATTTCTGGACGGAGCTTTTAGCGGTAAGCGATCAGCAACCAGCCACCATCTTAGTTTTTAATGTTTTTGGCGAAAGCCGAAACCTTACCGGCCGTCCTTATATCGGGCTGATGGCGCCTCCGTCCTCAACAGCCCGTTCTCCGCAGTAGTCTGCTACGGAGGATGGAAATCCAAAAACGTTAGTTTACGGATGAGCATTAATTAACTGATAGTTTGGGCAGAGTTGTATTTTGCATTTACGAGGCAATAGCTCATGAGCGTTCTACATTTAGATTCGTTTACGTAAAAAACATTTACCTGTCGCTTTTCATTTTTTTTAAGAGTATTGAAAATTTGTCTTTTGAATGATAAAATGAATTTATTGGTTCTATCTTGACACAAATCCTTTTTTTTTACTATTTATCATCACCTAGAGAAAAAATATGCCCTAACAGACATATTTGTCTCTTTCAAGTCTCTCAATGATTAAATATTTCTTGTCACCTAACATATAATTTGGCATCGATAATGAGAGAAAACAACTCACGACCGTTAATGTGTAATCCGTGTTTGGGTCTTTCACTGTTTTGCTGTGTACTATTGGGCATCTTTCTCTGCCCGGACCTCTTATTCGCGTCTTCCCCCGGAATATCTGATACTGAAATAGTGCTTGGTCAGTCCTGCGCCCTGAAGGGTCCGGAACGGAAATTGGGTAAGGGAATGAGGGACGGCGCTCTTCTCTATTTTCGACATATTAATTCCAGTGGCGGTATTAGAGGTAAGAAGATTCGTCTGATCACTTATGATGACGGTTATGAGCCAGGGCCCTGCCTCAAAAACACAAAAAAATTAATAAGCCAGGACGGCGCATTTATTCTTTTCGGGTTCGTGGGCACACCGACCTCCAGGGTCGCGGTTCCAATTGCCGTCGAAAATAAAGTCCCCTATTTTGCCCCATATACGGGGGCGGAGTTTTTGAGGAATCCGCTGAACCGTCAAATATTCAATATAAGGGCAAGTTATCACCAAGAAACCGATGCCATGGTAAAGCACCTCATCAAAGACACAGGAGTTAAACGCGTCTCAGTCTTTTACCAGAACGACTCCTATGGCAAAGCAGGTCTGGAAGGAGTTAAGATTGCCCTGGCAAAGAGAGGCTTGCATATTTTGAACTCTGCCCATTATCCCCGTTACACTCTTAAGGTCGAACCGGCTGTCGAGGCGTTGAATATTACAAGGCCCGGGGCAGTTATTTTGATCGGCACTCATAAACCATGTGCCAAATTCATCCGGCTTATAAGAAAATCCGGAAGCGAGGCCCTTTTTCTGAATGTATCTTTTGCGGACGCCGACTCTCTAGCAAATGCGCTTGCCAACGAAGGGCTCGGCGTGGTCATCACTCAGGTGGTGCCTTTCCCTTATGACAGGAGGATTCCTGTTGTCTCGGAATTTTACGGCTTAGCCGAGAAGTTTTCGCCTGAAATAATACCGAGTTTTGTTTGCATGGAGGGGTTTATTGCGGCAAAGGCCCTTTGTAAGATCCTGCTTAATACTCCCGATCCTATCACCAGAGAAGGTTTTATAAATACTGCCGAAAACCAGGTCGGCCTGGACCTGGGGGGGTTCTCCATTTCATTTAGCAAGGATAATCACCAGGGCTCTAATCTCGTTTACTTCAGTCAGGTGGGCCCGGGAGGATTTATCAGCCCGCTTAAAAACCTGACTTACCTTTATGAATACCACCAATAAGATGTTTTGTGCCGAACCTTGAGATTCTTCCCTATTCGCTGGTCTTTCACAAGAATTCTTTTTCTGTCATGTCCGCAACAGTATTTGGTTCAACCGTTGATTAAACGAATCAGCACGGAATCTGAAAAATAATCAATGATATTAAGGCAGCCGTAATCCTGGTGGAGGTTGAAAAGGTGGATGAGATCCAAACCAAGGGCCTTGCATAGGATGACCCTGTTAACCCCGCCGTGGGCAACAATAACAATATCTTTACCCCCCTGACCTTCCAGAATACCTTCATAACAATTTATAACTCGCTCGGAGAAGTTTCCAATGGATTCCCCGTCTCCAGGGATCCGATAGTTGACCAGATCTGCCTTTCGTTTTTCCAGTTCTCCAGGGAAATGACCTTGTATGTCTGAAAGTGTCAATCCTTCCCAGTCCCCGAAATTCATCTCGCGGAGTTCAGGCAAAAAATGAACCGGGATGTCATGATAACGGGATATCATCCGGGCACCTTTTTTCGATCTTTTGAGATCGCTTGAATATATGGCCTTTAGATCGGCAAATCGCAGTCGCTCCGATACCTGTTGCATCTGGAGAATACCGGTTTCGGTTAAATCCACATCGGTATGACCGTAAACCGGAAAGCTCTCATAGCCGTTGATCTGTCCGTGTCGGATTAGATACACCCTGTTAATGCGTTTCATAAGCGCAGATCATAAATAGTCATAATATCGATGTCAACGAAATTGGGCTTTATATAAATGTTTGATTATTGTATACAGGTACTCGTCTGCAAATCGACCAATACTGCGACCTTTACAGTATCTTATGGACCAACCCTTTTAAGCTGAGTACGCGCAAAAAGCGGTTCAAAGGATTTTTTGTTCCGCAATAACATTTTGGGTATGAGGTGGGGCATTTTCAGAAAAAGGCAAAATGACAGGGTCTCAAAAAGATTGTTACGGTGTTTTGGATAGGGTTTTTCCCGTGGGAAAGGAGGGTCTGAGAGAGGTCGTCCCTGAATGTTTTAATTGTCCTCATAGGAAAGCCTGCCTCCAGGCGGCATTAAAGACCAAAGACGGCCTCCTGCTAAGAAGTGAGGTCCTGGATCGCACCCCCGTCAAAGGTCTGGCAGATAAGCTCAGAAGATGGTCGGAGAAAAAACACCTCAGCAGTCTTATAAAAAAGGGAGGAAGCAATAAATGACTGTCAAGCTGATGTGCCCATATTGCCGTTTTTCAAAAAATGTGCCCAAAGAAAAAATACCCGCGAGGGCCAGATGGGCGACGTGCCCGAGTTGTGGTCAACGGTTTGAATTCTCTGCACCTGAAAAAGACATCGCTCCTACCATTGAAGAGTCAGGTCACAGGCCGGGGTTTAGGGAACCTAAGCGAAAGGGTGCACCTTGGGAAAACCGCCCTGATCTTGGTCTCCGGCATGGGATATATGACACTTTCAAGGCCGTGCTTTTTTCACCGGGAGCTTTTTTCAGCAGCCTTTCCTGGGACGGTGGAATCAAAGAACCCCTTGCATTTGGAGTCCTTGTTGGTTCCTTTGGTCGGATGTTCGGGGTCTTCTGGAATTTTTTGATATTCTCAGGCAGCCTGTTAGCCCTTGGGCAATCTGTCTTCAGCAATGTAACCGTGGGCTTGATTTTCTTGTTCATAATTGTCATGATCCCGTTCTTTCTGATATTGAGCCTGTTTGTTTACAGCGGTATTCTTCACTTGCTATTGCTTATTGTCGGTGGAGCCAAAAACCATTTTGAGGCTACTTTTAGGGTTGTATCTTACTCCCAGGCAACCCAGGCTTGGGTGCTCATCCCTTTTTTTGGCGGGTGGATTGCTGGGATTTGGCAGTTTGTAGTGCAGATTATCGGATTGCGCGAGATTCACCAGACCTCCTATTTTAGGGTGATTATTGCATTTCTGATTCCGGTAGCCCTTCTTTTGCTGGTCACGGTGGCGATACTTATCCCAATATTTATTTATATGAGCCGGCATTGGATCGGTTAGCGGCACCCCTGATTCTTAGAATTTTTTTTGCTCCGGGACAACTTTTTCCATACGGATTAAAATCAGACAAAGCTTCTGATCGGTTTGCCTCTGCCGTCCGGTCTTTCGCCCAATGCGGAAAATTTTTTGAGAGGTTATCTATTGGCCAATAATATAGACTATAAGAAAGTCCTGAACCCTGCTCAGTTAGAGGCGGTTACAACTCTTCACGGGCCCGTCTTAGTGATTGCCGGGGCTGGGAGCGGAAAGACACGAACCCTTGTCTACCGGGTTGCGCGCCTTGTGGAGACAGGCGTGCCCCCTGAATCCATTTTGCTGCTTACCTTTACCAGGAAGGCGGCCCAGGAAATGCTTGACAGGGCATCGCAGCTATCAGATGCCAGATGCAGATTTGTCTCGGGCGGGACATTTCATTCTCTTGCCCATAAGGTGCTGAGAAGTCATGCCGAAATCCTGGGCTTCAGAAACACATTCACCGTCTTAGACCGCTCGGACATGGAGGAAATAGTCCAGTCCCTCATTCCTGAGCTTGGAGTGCCCGCGGGCACACCCAGGTTCCCAAAACGAAGAACACTTGCCAACATCCTTAGCAAGGCCGTGAACCTTGAAACGCAGTTCATGGAGCTTGTCGAGGAAGAATACGGGCAGTTTCTGGAATTTCTGCCTTTCATAAATCGGCTGGCCTCACTTTATAAGGATTACAAAAAGGCCCATTATCTGATGGACTATGATGACCTCATCATCTATTTCAGGCAGTTGCTTGTGGAAAGCGCAGATGTTCGTAAAAACCTCAGCAGTCGATACCACTATATCATGGTGGATGAGTACCAGGATACCAATACCATACAGGCCGATATTGCCAAGTGGCTTGCGCATGAGCACCGGAATATCATGGTCGTCGGTGATGACTCCCAGTCAATATATTCATTCAGAGGAGCCAATTACAGGAATATGTTTGACTTCTCATCCCATTTTCCCGATACCCGGACAATAACATTAGAGGAGAACTACCGCTCCACCCAGCCCGTGCTCACGTTCACAAACGCCATAATGGATCGGGCCAGTGAAAAATTTACCAAATGCCTTTACACAAAACGCACAGGCGGTGAACTGCCGAAAGTCATTGATGCCGGGACCGAGCCGGAACAGGCCATGTTTGTTTGCCGTTACATCAAGGAGCAAACAGATCAAGGGCGACCCATCAGTGATTTTGCCGTACTGTTCAGGGCCGGTTATCACTCTTTTGAATTGGAAGCGGAACTGGCCCGACAGGGCATCCGCTATGTGAAGTACGGCGGTTTCAAATTTTTGGAATCCGCTCATATCAAGGATTTTCTTGCTCACATGAGGGTAGTGAGCAACAGAGACGACACCGTAAGCTGGGTACGCATACTGAGGCTTGTAAAAAATGTTGGCCGGGGGAAAAGCCAGGCAATCATCCGCTGGATGCAAGACAACAGGGTGTCTCCCGCCAAGCTGGGGCAGTGGCCCGCTGCCGGCAAAAAAGACAGTGGCTTGAAAAATCTGTCGGAACTCATCTCGCGTTTAGCGCTGAAAAACGTAACACCGAAAAAAGCGGCTGAACACGTTATGGAGTACTATATTCCTATTTTAAAAAATAAATTTGATGACTACCCGAAACGGCAAAGGGAGCTGGAACAATTGATACCAATGGCCGGCCGTTACAGTAAATTGAGGAGCTTTTTGGATGATCTGATACTGGAGCCCCCGGCCAGTTCGGTGGATATGAATCCGGGGGATATTTCTGAATCACTCACATTGTCCACGATTCATTCTGCCAAAGGGCTTGAGTGGCCGGTGGTTCTCATTATATGGATTATGGAGGGGCGCTTCCCCCCTTCCAGGGCCTACAATAATCCAATGGCTCTGGAAGAGGAACGCCGTCTTATGTACGTAGCGGCTACACGTGCCAAGGACCGGCTGATAATGTGCTATCCTGGCCGTGAATCGGCGGCTCTTTGGTCCACATGGGGCGATAATGTAAACAGGTCGACAAATGGCGTGTCTTCATTTATAAAGGGCCTGCCGGAAGAAATAGTTTCATACGAATCTGCCGGCATTCAGCAACCAATACCGCGAGTCCACAGGAAAAAATTCCCATATCATCCTAAAAGCTCCGGGAGCCGGTCATTCGTCGGCATATCGGCAGGTGACCGGGTTAACCATCCGGCATTTGGACCAGGTGTTGTCTCAAAATTCGTTGCCGATGATAAGGTGGAGGTATTATTCATGAAAGTGGGGAGGAAACTTCTTCACCTGGAGTACACCACACTCGAGAAAATTTAAAAAATTGGAAATCTGCTTCAGAAAAAGCCTTTCTTTAATTCAGCTTCACGCTGGATCAGCTTTTCCATAAGGCCCTCCCGCCTGAAAAAAGCACGGTAATTTCCTTCTTTTGTTTCTAACACTGCTCGTAGATACGCCATTTGCTTCCCAATGGTGTCCAGGTAAAGATCATTATCTATGTCCCAACGGGCCTTGAAGTGGTCTCTCATATAGCTGTTAACACCACCGAGTTCGTTTTCGAATCTCTTTACGATTGCCCTGTAGAAACGAAAAGTCTTTTTGAGAAAATCCAGTTCGTCGGTATAATCCAAAATACAGGCCTCTTTGAATTCAAGAAAAAGGAAAGGCAATTTTTCAAGATAGGTCCGGTCCGCCATCTGACCCAGAAGATCTGCAGTCCCCAACATTTCGCCTATAAGCCTGTTTTCTCTTGACTCGAAGCGTATTCTTCCGACTTCAGCATTGAGACCTGTACACAAAAGCGCATTTCTGCACTGACGGAAATCATCTCGAGAGTAGCCCTTCTCAATGAAATACTGTCTCATGAATTCAATACTTCGACTGATATGTACAATTGTATACTTGGCACCGGTACCGTTTTTATCGCTTGATTCCTGGATAAATCCTGCGTCATGCATCAAAGCGCTTATCAAGCCCAGAGTGACAGTGCTACCGTCAAGAAAGACTCCCCTTACCTGGGCACCGTGCATCAGCCTTGCCATTGCCATTATTGTATCTGTCGTGTGTTTCAGATCATGATAAACGGTGTTGCATTTACGGTATCCTGGATAGGTGCCGGAAAATAGTTTAATGATATCTCTAAAGGCCTCCTCAAGGGGATCAAAATTGAATTCGCGGAACATCATGACCGTAAGGTTTTTCACCTCTTCAAGAACGCTTCCGGGATCTCTCATATTAACCAGTTTAGCAAGCTGAATCGATTGGCTTCCCATTTCTTCATCCCTCAAAATGGGTATCTTAAATGCATTTTAAATGTTCACATGCTTCTCTTGTAGCCTGTACATGCCAATTCTTCAGGTATGATGACTTCGATACGGTTACGCTGGACGTCAAGGAACGCAGATGTAAGGAGCCGACGACCATCGAGATCTGAAACTTCCGCATCCGTTAAAGCGATAAAGGATTTGGCGTCAACGATATAATCGGTCAGACGCGCTCCCGGCAAAAGATTGATTTCACCCGTTATGCGGTAATGTCCCGTTAAGATCATGACCCTTGTTTTGCCTTCAGGTGTATTCATATTCCAGTCCTCCACGGAAAGTATTCAGAGAGTTGAGACGCATGAGAAGAGCCTTTAAAGATTCTTCTGTGACAATGATATGAAGGCCCCCCTTCGCTTCAACCTGTGACTGCACTCATGTCGAATATTGAAGGCCGGGACTGCGTTTTTGGAAGCGGTGTTGTGTTTTTCTAATTCCTAAGACCTGCCTTTTATTATACATTTCAGAATAATACGTCGTCAAGCACAGATTCTAAACCATTCATGAAGCCTGGGGTCGCATCTCTCTTTCCCGCGCCCCCTTTGAAATCAAGTCGGTGGCTCAGTTAACAGGTTCAAGGTGAAGTATGAGTCAACGAAACTCGATTTCGTTATAGTAATGTTTAAGTTCCTCGACCAGGCTTCGATTAATCTGCTTTGTGTAAATAATGAAATTTTTTGTTACTTTTCCCGATAGCTCAGCATTAATGTCCAATACCTTGACAGGTGCATTGCATGAAAAATCAAAAGATCTTAAATCAAAATATCGAATTTTATGATTTTCGGAGGTGCGAAAATAGATTCGAAAATTTTTCATATCATAAACAATATTCCACAGAGTATTGTCCTGCTTAACATTGCTCAATATATCAAAACAATAATCTATTTCCGATTTAGAGTTGCCCAGATCATAGTTTTTCAACATGTTCGCTGCACGGGTAAACCGATGCACGCCATCAGTTCCGGTAGGAATTGGGAACTTACCGCCAAAGCCAGTATGTAAGCTCAAGTACTCGACGGATTGTGCGTACGTATAGGTGTTTGTGAGTATTTTAAAAGGCATCGTTTTTTTGGTGTGATAGACCATTTTGCCATCTATAAACTCAATGCTGGCACAATTTCCACCTCTGTCGCATTCTATGTGATGAAGGACATTTCTTCTTTTCGGCTGAACAATCCTTATGTGGGAGTCACTGGCAATTACCTCATTGACTGCACTGTAATTATCAAGCTGGTATTGAATCCATTGTAAGCGACCAATTGCAGGGCATGAATCTTGGGACGGGTATCGACCTTTCCGGAAGATTAGCTCTTCAACAACCAAACCAGCCTCATTCATTCCTCCAAATGGAAGCTCTCTCCCAACATGATTAAATGTTATACTACCATACTTTGAGGTCCAAGCCGCCACAGGTTGATCAATTATTGCCCCTAACCATGCTGTCTTTGAGACATTTCTTTTGTTGATAATCACCAGACCATTGCCGGCATGCCAATCGAAACTTCTTCCAAATAATAGTTGATCTTCGGTTTCAAAACAAAAACTTGTACATGATTGAGCATCTTGAGGCACCAAACATGCGACTAGTAGAACGTTTCCTAAATATTCCTGCAATAAATACAGTCATTGCGAGCGAAGCGAAGCAATCTCTAACACTATGGAATTTCAATAAGATTGCTTCGTCGCTACGCTCCTCGCAATGACGTGTTGTTTGCAATGTTATTTTGGAATCATACCACTAGGGCCAAAAAAAGCAAAAACATCGGGCATATTAATTTCATATTCCTTCTATTCGATATTAAAAAGGATAACGAACTCTTCAGCCGCAGCGTTTGGCTATCGGCTGAAAGAGCAAGGTTATATTGGCTTTATGCAGCAACTTTTTTAATACCTTCATAAGCAGTTTTATCAATCTGGCTAATCTCCCAATTATTTTGTAAATTTAACCAAAACTGAGGGCCTCCTCCAAAAGCCTTTGATAGCTTCACTGCCATTTCTGTACTTATGCCTCTCTTGCCACGACATATTTCATTAATTGTTTTCGGTAATACCCCGATATGTTTTGCAAGTGCTGACTGAGTAAGACCAACCTCGTCAAGCTCATCTTTCAGCACTTCACCAGGATGTACAGGGGTGTAATGTATTTGATTCATTTTTATAGCTCCTTTTATCTAATGGTAGTCGATAATTTCGACATCTACCGCGTTTTCTTTTTCCCATCTGAAACAAATTCGATATTGATCATTAATTCGCATGCTATATTGACCATGTCTCTCTCCTTTCAGTCTTTCAAACCGATTCCCCCGTATTTCCTGCAAGTCTTGCATTGAGGTTACAGCTCCTAATCGGGCAAGTTTTATCTGGGCTTTCCGGTGTAACTCTTTCGGGAGCGTTCGGAGAGCTTCCTTGGTGACTCTGCCATAATTTATATCTTCGGTTCCTTTGGTTCTGAAATATCGAATAGCCATTTTAAACTCTAAAAGAATTTGAGCCTATTATACCGTAATACGGTATAGTGGTCAACTGGTATTTCATTAAGAATTGAAGGTTGATATTAAAGAGGGTATGATTCTATATCTATCTGAAATTACATTGAAATATAACAGCCAGATAACCTGACGGACTCTTTAGTGCCCAAAACTCCCAGCCTGCAACAAATCATAATTTTTACGTAAATTCATCCACAAGTCAGGGGCAGTATCAAGGGCAGCCCCATTCTGCACATTACTTCCGCTCAGATCTTTCCAATTTCAATGTGACAATGTTATTGTCGGGGCATTGCAGTTCAATCGTATCGCCTTCCCACCAGGGGAGATCGCCGCCAAATTGAAAAGTAGAAAGGCTGGGGAAAATATCATGATAGAAAAATCCACACAGCCCGCCGGGGTTGTGACAACTGATCTCAAGCGTATCCCCCACCTGATGGCCGGCACTGCATTCATCTTTCACACTTGTAATTGTGGCCACAACTCTTTTCCCAATCCCTGGATCTTCTGCCATTCTTATTATCCTCCCTATTATTAGAAAAATATGCATAATCAGTCTTGTCCAAAAACGGTTGCTATAAAAGCCAAGAAAAAGGATGTTGCCCAAAACGCATGTAACAGACAATTAGCTACGGGCGCAGGGTGTACAGATCAAGCTGATATTTTGGACACCAGGGGTGCATGATTTAATGCTTGCTCATGGATTCTTCATATTCCGAAACTTTTTCGAAGACTTACAATACTATCTGACATATCATATTTTCCGGAAGTTGTGACTCTTGTTTTTCTTATCAATATAAACGAACAGTCCGCTCTGCACAACGGATTGTGGAGACCACCACGGAACTGCCGTCCATACAGCAAGTCCGCCGCCAGGTCTCAATACGCGGTGCATCTCAGGTAAGAGTCGGCCGAGTCTTTCCCCCAGGGTGATGGTAAAAAACCCGCGTCCACAGCCCACTTCCAGCACCGTTTGGCCAGCCCTTACCCCTGCTCCCTGCAATATCACTCCCGGATCATGTATCCACTTCCGTAATGGGCTGTCACACGCGAAAAATTTCAGTAGAATGTCTGTTATGCTTTTTTTCAATATCCCCATTAGACAACCGCCTTTCCTATTAAGTAGGCACCATCAGATCGCACGGAGTAAGGAATCACTTGAATTTTCCGTACAGATATTCATTGGCCTCCTCATGCACCGCGTATGCTGTGTCTAAAAGTCTATATTGGACCCTCTCCTCTATCGTACCCACAAGATCCATTTATGTTTTAATTGACAAGAGTCCTGTTATTCGGACAATATACCGCTTTATGAAGTCTGAGCGATCGAAATAATTTTCAGAGGGTGAACGGATTCAATGAAGAGGATAACAGCTTACCAGGAAAGTATCAAATATCTCTATGCCCTCCAGAAATTCGGGATCAAGTTCGGTCTTTCAAAGACCTCAAACCTCATGAAAGCCTTTGGAAACCCCCACAAGGGACGTAAATATATACACATAGCCGGCACAAATGGTAAGGGTTCGGTAGCAGCTACCGTTGCTTCCGTTCTTAAAGAAGCGGGCCTAAAGGTAGGATTCTACTCTTCTCCCCACCTGGTGAGATTTACGGAGCGTTTCAGGATCAACGATAGAGAAATACCACAGGACAAGGCGGCTGCCTTGATTAAGGAATTGAGTGATGCCTTTTCAGCGGATGAGCCGCCCACTTTCTTTGAGGCGACCACAGCCATGGCCCTGGTCTATTTTGCCAGGGAGGACACCGATTTAGCCATTATGGAAGTGGGTATGGGAGGACGGCTGGATGCTACCAACATAATAACGCCCATGGTCTCGGTGATCACAAATATATCCAAGGAACATGAGTCTTTTCTCGGGTCCGGGTTACTGGATATCGCCGGTGAGAAAGCTGGGATTATAAAGGAGGGTGTCGATCTCTTGACCGGTGCTACCCAGCAATCCGTCGTCGGCCTCTTTCAGTCCATATGTGACAAAAAAAATTCGCCACTGTGGAGGGTGGGAAAGGATATCCGGTACAGGATCGAGGGATCGGGATTCAATTACTATGGATTGAGGCGGCGCATGAAAGGGCTTGAGATAGGCCTCAAGGGAAGATTCCAGGTCCGCAACGCTGTCCTGGCACTTGCCGTTATTGAAACTCTTGAAGAAAAAGGTTTTAGTATTACCTCCGGGCATATTCGGAGAGGCCTAAAAAATCCCAATTGGCCCGGCAGTATGCAAGTCGTGGGGAAAAGACCGACCATCCTGCGTGACGGATCTCATAATCCCGCAGCAGTCAGGGCACTGGCAGACTCCATTAGGACAGAAATGAAATACAATCGCTTGATCCTTGTAATAGGGGTTATGGCAGACAAAAAGATTGGACAGATACTACGGGGAATCGTACCGATTTGCGATTACGCCATATTTACCCGGCCGGTATATACCAGGGCAGCAAGCCCTGAAATCCTTATGGAAAAAGCAGCCTCCTTGGGTAAGCAGGGGGAAATAGTCCCTTTCCTGACAGGAGCACTGGATAGGGCCAGGGAAATGGCAAGTCCTGATGATTTGATAGTGGTGTGCGGATCTCTCTTCACGGTGGGAGAGGCACTGACATATTTTGATCCGCAAACTTATGCGTCGGATGAAATCGATTGACAATGACTGTGAAGGACGGGAAGGGGAAAGAAAACCGAATAGTAGAAGCCCCCTTATGCCACGCTCAGCCCTTTACTAACAGTCTTCAGCCTTCAGCCCAAGTAACCTGTGAGCAGAGCATTAACGGTAAAGCATTAACAGAAAATTATAAGGTAAATTTAAAATTTTATAAATGAAACCAACTATCCGTATTCGAAAACCACTGACATTCGTTTCCATTATTCTTGCCGGCCTCTTGTTAGGTCTTTTCATGCCCCAGGAATCCTTAGGGAATGAGCGGTACTCAAAGGAGCGTTTCCTGGGTGACGATGATACACCCTGGCAGATCACGGCCAAGCGCCTCTTTTACAAAGAAAAGGAAGGGCTTTACGTTGCAGAAGAGGACGTTGTCATATCAAAAGGCGACCAGTTTCTTTATGCGCAAAAAGTCACTTACAATACCAGGACCGGAATCGCCAGCGTATCCGAGGATGTTCGGCTTGAATCCGGAAAAGACATCCTCACCGGATCAAGCGGGGTGTTTGATCTGAAAAATCATACAGGCAGAATCAATGACGGCAGTCTTTTTCTCAGCGAAAACAATTACCATGTCAGCGGCGACGTGATGGAAAAGTTGTCCAAGGATACGTACCTTGTTAAGAAATGCAAGCTGACAACCTGTGACGGGATCAAGCCGGCCTGGTCCATTACCGGCTCGGAGGTAAAGGTTACTGTTGAGGGTTACGGAACTGTAAAGCATGCTGCTTTCTGGATTCGCGGATTCCCCGTATTCTATGTTCCCTATATAATCTTTCCTGCCAAGACTAAAAGGCAAACCGGTCTGCTCCCTCCCAGACTGGGATACTCTTCTCGCAATGGTATTGATACGGAGTTGCCGCTTTACCTGGTCCTCTCCGATCAGGTGGATGCAACTTTGTATCAGCGTTATATGAGCGAGCGTGGATATATGCAGGGTTTGGAGTTCCGCTATCTCGCCGGCGAAGAGTCAAAGGGAACCTTCCTTTTCGATATACTTTCCGACGATATTAAAGAAAAAAACATGGATGATCCTGACGAACTCGAGATCAGCCCGTTTAAGAGGACAAATCAGACCCGCTACTGGCTCAGGGGCGGGGCTGATCAGGACCTGCCTTTTGGCTTTCATGCCCGCCTGGACACGGACTTTGTCAGCGATCAGGATTATTTCAGGGAATTTGAAGGATCGCTTTTAGGTTACCAGGCCAGGGCGGACCTGACGAAGGAGCTTGGTCGCTCCCTGGAAGAAAGATATTCACCCACGAGAAGGTCCGCGCTGAGAATCAGCAAATTAGGGGAAGGATACAGCCTTCAGGCACTGGGTAGCTATCACCAGCGGCCTGAAGATCTCGTCGAAGACCGAACACCTCAGCCCGCCGGAGGATTTGACTACTTGTTGCTTCCTGACAGGTTCACGGATTTTCCAATGTTTTTCAGTCTTGAATCAGACTACGATTATGTCTGGCGGGACGTTGGAAACAGGGGGCACCGGGCCTCTCTTTCTCCTGAGATCAGATTTCCATGGTGGCTGGGCCGTTATCTCGAATTCGAACCTTCGATCCGTTACACGCATACTGCCCAATGGATTGATGATGATATTAAGGTGAACGAGGATTACCAGGATAAAGGAGCCTATGATGCGCAGGCCAGACTGTCAACCAGTATCGAACGTGTTTTCAATTTTAACGGGGAAAAAATAAAACGATTGAAGCACAAGGTATCCCCTGTATTAGGTTACAGATACCGCAATCACTTGGACGAGGCACAATACAGGCCCTGGTTTGAGCCCATTGATGATGAAGGCGATATAAACCTGGCCTTTTTTTCTCTTGAAAACTATCTCGATGCCCGGCTCGAAAACGAAAAGGGTGATGTCACATACCGTCAATGGATAACCCTGACCTTAACACAGGGATACGATCTGCACGAGGCAAGACGCAATGACATACCGGGAGGTGATAGAGAGCCGTTTGTACCTCTTAACGGCCTGTTGACCGTAAGTCCACTTAAGAATATCGATCTTTTTTGTGAGGCGGAATGGGATCATTACGATAGAGAAGTATCCTTTGCCGATGTGGCCCTTAGGCTGTCCGTGGAAAGGTCGGGAAACAAACACGATAGCCTCAGCGTCGACTATCAGTACGATAAAACAGGCCGAAAAAACCTAAATCTCGAGGCCAATTTGAACCTCGTTTCCGGGTTCTACATAGGCGCATCGCTCGAAAGAGATATTGACCTTGATCACAATATCTCAAACGGCTACTGGATTGGTTATGACAGTCAATGCTGGGGAGTGAGGCTGATTGCCGAAAGGGGTGTGAACGAAACGAGCTTTATGGTGCTCTTCAGGCTGATAAATTTCGCCGATATCAAGACCTGGTAGAACCTCCCCCAAGTCGATCCAAAAGGATGACAATAGCAAGCCCGGCCAGCATCAAAAAAATGGCGGTTGTGACTTCCCCGTTCCACTTTTCCGGCAGTATGTTGGCTTGGATAAGCGGGATGACATTTCCATTTTTATCCAGGAGGCTTTCAACCGTTTCTTTCCAGGGCCAGACCTTCCTCAATGATCCGAGCATGAGTCCAATCAATGCGGCCACCATCAAATCATGATATTTTCCTAATAACCACCCTAAAAGGCGGGAAAACGCAACGATTCCAACACAGGCGCCCGCGGCCACAAGGGCCAGAACGGCAAAGTCCCTGTTGTTTACCGCTCCCAAGATATACTGATATTTGCCGAGGAGCACCAGCATAAAGGACCCTGATATGCCTGGCAGAATCATGGCACAAATGGCTACAGCACCGCATAGAGACAGAAACCAGGGCGTGTTGGGAGTTTCCACGGGGACAACGCCCACGAGAAAATAAGTGCCTGTTATGCCGCCCAACAGGCAGACGCATGCTGAGGGACTCCACTTTTCAATGCGCCTGCTGACGCTCAAAACAGAGGCAAGAATCAATCCCAGAAAAAATGACCAGACCAAGACGGGGGTGTTTTGTAGGAGCCAGCCAAGTACCCGTGCAAGGGTAAAAACAGCCGTAAAAATACCAAAACCTACAGCCAGGAGAAATTGCCAGGAAATTCTATTGAGCAACAACCTGATTTTCAGTGTGGCGAGAAATTGAACGCTCTTCAAGTCGAACGATTTAATGGCGTTGATCAGCTCTTCGTAAATACCTAAAACAAAGGCCATGGTTCCGCCGGAAACACCGGGAACAACGTCGGAAGCCCCCATGCAGAAGCCCTTCAAGGCCAGTATCACATAATCGAAAAAAGACCTTTTTTCCCTATCCGTTTGCATTTCTTTCCGGCTAAATTGAACTTCAACCAGGTCCCTTCCGGCTTTGGCATTGCTTTTCAAGAATCCAAAGATTTTGCATCCCAGCTCGCTTGGTAATCTCTTTCATGAACCGGCTGAATCCATATCGCAAATAATCATTTTGCAAGGTTCATAAATGATGGTAATAAGACGGTTTCAAGCATCTTTTCGGCGGTGCCACTTTCCTCAAGGCCTTATCTATTCCTTCTGGAGTGGGTAGCCAAATATATGCGGTTTCCCAACGAGCCTGCAAACTCCCATTAAGTCTGTGGCTTAAACCACATATATTTGCCACAGCAAAGGTAGGTGGTATTTTTTTCAGATAACGCCTTTCGGAAACCCACACCGCCTCAAGAAATATGAAAGAATCAATGTTGATGCCGACACTTTTTAACGATACAAAAAGCTATAGCCTGGAAAACGCATTTATGCAAAGAAAAGAACCAAAAGTCCCACAACCCAGCAATAAGGTGCAAAATAGTAGAGATTACCTTTTTTCACCATACCCATGAGTAATTTAAGAGCTACAAGTCCAACAAGAGCTGACATGATAAATCCAAAAAGCAGCGGTACGAAACCCACCCTTGCCAAGGATTCGAGATTTATTTGAATTGCGAGGGCCGCGATAATTGCAGGGATGGCCAGCAAAAAAGAGAAGCGGCCCGCCAGTTCTCTATCCAAGCCAAATAACAGCCCGCATACGATGGTGGCTCCGGATCTGGAGATACCCGGTACAATGGCCAGTCCCTGTGCCGTGCCCACCGCCAGTGCCACTGTTAATCCGATCCGTGTACGGGTCCCGTAACCTTCAGGCATAAGCCTGGTCAGACCGACAATAATCCCGGTGATAATGAGCATGATACCTACCGTGCTCACCGATCCAAAAAGGTTTTCCAAGGGCTCCCTAAAAAACAGACCTATGATTCCGGCGGGCACCGAGCCGACAAGGAGCCACCAGACAAGATAATCATATTGCTTTTTTAATCCAACACCAGGATCTGAAAAGCCGGAATCACGGAGTTTTTTCGTTGTTTGGGTTAAGAGTTGCCATAACTCTTTTACCATGAGACCGACATCGGAACGGAAATAGATGCATACCGCCAAGAGGGTCCCGAGGTGCAATGAACAATCCAACAGAAGTTCGGGTTCCTTTAGGCCAATCAGGTTCTGGAAAACCACCAAATGGCCTGAGCTGCTGATAGGCAGGAATTCGGTCAAGCCCTGTATAAGGCCCAAAAATATTGTTTCAAAGACACTCACTCAATTGTTCCTTGTCTCGTAAACTTCCAATTCGTCTTCATCAACACCAACATCTGTCACTTACCAGATGGCAAGGTGAATTTGCAAGCCGAAACTCTGCTCGCCTGATCCATTATCAAATTCTAATATATCCATTTACGCACCAGACATTCCTGAAGCTACCCTCATAACCGGCAAGGTATTTGATGCAAGGCGCCGAGGAGCGACGACTGAGGCGTATAAACAATACGCTGCAAGGAGGAGCGACCGAAGGTAACGCCGCAGATGATGCCTTGATGGTGTATCAGGGCTCGCCCTTTTCTTGACACGCTTGTGCTCTTCATTTATAGTCACTTGCATAGGGCACGACTTATTTATTACCCTGGACATTCCTTTGGAGGCAATCAATGAAAACAAAGGTGGGTGTCTTATCATCAGGCGGTGATTGTCCCGGTATTAATAGTGCGATTCACTGGTTGGTCTTTTCCGCTCTGGACAAAGATCTGGTATCCAGACGGGGGATAATGTTCGACATATTGGGCATTGTGGACGGCTGGAAGGGGCTGATAGAAGTAAAACCCGATAAAAAGGAAAGCCTCAGGCGCTGGACTGTCCCCCTGAAAATGGAGGTGGTTCGGACCTGGGCCAGGTCCGGAGGGACTCGGCTTGGTACGACACGATTCAATCCTTTTGATCCCAATAACGACAAATCGGAGATCCTTATCAAAAACTATAAAAAACTGGGGCTGGATGCGCTTGTTGTTATAGGGGGGATAGACAGTTTGGGGGTAACCTATAGACTTTACAAAAAAGGTCTGAAGGTCATAGGAGTTCCCAAGACCATTGATAGAGATCTGTCAGGCACCGATTATACCCTGGGATTTGATTCAGCCGTCAATATCATCACGGCAGACATTGACAGGCTGCGTGTTACCGCGGGTTCGCACAGTCGTATATTTGTTGTGGAGTGTATGGGCAGAAAGGCCGGATGGTTGGCACTGGAGGCCGGTGAAGCAGCTGGCGTCCCGATTATCCTGATTCCCGAGCATGATTTTGTGCTTGATCGAGTCATCGAATTGCTGAAATCGAGAAAGAGAACGTTTGAACGCTACAGTATCGTCCTGGTTTCTGAGGGGGCCAAGCCGAGAGGTATGGAAGAAATACATGAAAAGCGGGGCAAGGACGGTTTCGGGCATTACTACCTGGGTGGCATAGGCGGTTTTCTCGCAGAGGAAATCCAGAAACACGTCAATATGGAAGTGCGTTATGTGGCCCTCAGGCACCTTCAAAGGGGTGGCGCACCCTCTGCTTATGATCGTCGTATGGGCAGGAAATTCGGAGTTGCAGCCATTGACATGATTGTGAACGAGGATTTTGGACGCATGGTCAGCCTCCAGCATGGAGAAATTGCTTCAGTGCCTCTAAAAAAGGCCATTGATCATTTGCAACTCGTAGACGTGGAAAAATTTTACAACACCAAAGATTACAAGACGCTGGACCAAATTCTCTAAACAAAAATCTTGCCGGGATTCAAAATTTCCATAGGATCAAAGGCCTTCTTTATTCGTGACATGACTTCCAGCCCTGCTCTTGGGATTTCCATCTTGAGATAGGGAGCTTTTGTAATCCCTATGCCATGTTCTCCCGAAAGGGTCCCTCCCATTTGAATCACTTTTTGAAACAACTCCCTTACCATCTCATCGGCTTTTTCCGTTTCCCTTGAATTGTTTTTGTCCAGCATAATATTTACATGAAGATTTCCATCACCTGCATGTCCGAAAGCAGGAACCGGAAGACCGTGTTTCTTTGAAAGTTCACCCAGAAAAGCTACAAGATCAGACAGCCTGCTTCGGGGAATGACCACATCCTCACTGATCTTGTGGGGTCTCAATTTATAGAGAGAGGGAGACACGTTTCTCCTGGCCTCCCACAGTCTGTCTGCTTCTTCGGTATTCGCTGCAGCCACAAATTCAAGGAGCTTTCCCTGCTCACATACCTCCTTGATTTTCCCGGCATCCCGGTCCACAAATTTTGTATCCCCATCTACCTCAATGAGCAACATGGCACCGGCTTTAAGGGGAATAGGAAAACCCATTTCCTGTCTAACACAATCAAGGCATTGCCTGTCGACAAATTCAAGGATTGAAGGAATAATCCTGCTTCGTATGGTTTTAGAGACAACCTCAACGGCCGAGGAGACATCCGGGAAAAAGGCAATCATGGTCCTATTGTCCGCCGGTTTTGGTACAAGACGAAGTATGACGGCAGTGATAACAGCCAGCGTGCCTTCAGATCCTATAATAAGGCGCGTCAAATCATAACCTGCTACGCCTTTCATTGTTTCCACCCCGGTATTCAGGATCTCACCCGTGGGCAGAACGACTGTCAATCCCAGGACATAGTCCCTGGTCACACCGTACTTCACTGCCCTCAGTCCGCCGGCACATTCGGCAACATTTCCGCCGATGGTGGATATATTCAGGCTGGCGGGATCAGGCGGATAAAAGAGAGCAACCTTTTCTACGGCTTCTTGAATACGGGCTGTGATAACGCCCGGTTCCACCTTGCAGACAAGATTTTCCCGATCAACGGCCAGAATACGGTCAAAGCGGTTCATGGCCATGACTATCCCTCCCCTTACAGGCACGGCACCCCCGCTCATGCCGCTTCCGGCCCCCCTGGGAACAACGGGAAAACCATTTTTTGTTGCAAGCTTGAGAATAAGGGATACCTGTTCAGTATTTTCAGGGATGGCTACTGCGTCGGGCATACATTCCAGTCTGGTAGCGTCAGAGGCATACTCGATCAAAGCCTCCCGCCCTGTGATCACATACTCCGGGCCTATAATTTGCTTTATTTCTCTAAGGTCTTCTTTAGAAATCATTGATTGATCGGTGTTCGGCTGGCCAGTGCATGCTCAAGTGTCATGCGGTCCATGTACTTCAAGTCCCCGCCCATTGGAACGCCAAGAGCAATTCTCGTGATTTTGAGTTTCCCATCCCTTTCAGACAAGAGCTTCGCCAGAAACAAGGCTGTTGCCTCTCCTTCCGTAGTGGGGTTGGTGGCAAGAATGACCTCTCTGACCCCTTCCCTGTCGAGTCGGACCAAAAGCTCGCCTATCTTTAGATCTTCCGGCCCGATTCCATTCAGGGGAGAAAGGACTCCGTGGAGAACATGATAGCGTCCCTTGAAAATACCGGCCTCCTCTACGGCAAGCTGGTCTCCGGGCCCTTCAACAATGCATATCCTTCCATTGGAACGGTTGCCGTCACTGCAGATAGGACATGGATCATCATCGGTCAGATTGAAGCAGATGGAACACAATTTGATTTTTTCTTTAACTTCTATCAGGCTTTTTGCCAGGCTTTCAGCCACTTCCCTGTTGCTTCTAAGCACATACAGCGCTACCCGCGTGGCAGATTTCTGTCCGATCCCCGGAAGCCTTGAAAACTGTCTAATCAAATTTTCGAGAGACTTTGGATAAATTCCCATGGTATATTTCGTATTAGTCTTTAAAAAAGTTTTATAATAATCCCGGCATCCCTGGAATATTAAGCCCCTTGGTCAATTTACCCATTTCTTCATTCATCATGGCTTTTGCCCTGGACAGCGCGTCATTAACCGCCGCCATGATAAGGTCTTGCAGCATTTCCGCGTCATCCGGATCAATAACCTCCCGATCGATATGTACGGAAATAATTTCCTGCTTCCCATTGGCGACGACGCTCACCATGCCGCCTCCGGCAGACGCCTCCACGGTTCGGGTCCCCACTTCTTCTTGCATCTTGGCCATCTTGGCCTGAAATTGCTGAGCCTGTTTCATGAGTTGGCCCATATCGGGCATTCCTTTCATTCCTGTACCTCCTCATTTCTTATTGCTTCTTTTGGGGCGCTTTGGCCCTCATTTTGGGCAGAATATTCTTCTCTGATTTCACCCTCGAATATATTTATAATATCCTGAACCGGTTGAGGAAAATCCTTCTGTTTTAGTTCCCCCGGGTTGCCTCTTTCGGGTGGCATCTTTTCATCGGGCAGGATTTGGTTATTATCCACAATGATGACTCGAATCTCTCGTTGAAAAAACTCCCGGCAATACCCCGATAACAGATTATACCTTTCCTTGTCATCAAAATAGGTGGAAGAGAACGACCTCTTGTCCTTTGAGATCTCAACTGTTTTATCGGTCAACTCAATAAGTTCCCAGTCTTTAAGCATGCTGAACATAGCCCTGTTTTTAGATAATAAGAACTTGAGAAAATCATCCCAGTTTCGGCTGTCCCCTCCAACCGGTTTTTTCTCTTTCCGGGTTTTTTCCGGGCCTTGAGAAATCCATGTCGCCGCCGGATCTGACATATGATCAACCAGAGGTTGTTCTTTTACGTCCGGCATGGAGGTTATTCTTCTCTCCAGGGACTCAACCTTTTTTATCAGTTCGTCAAAGGAGAGGAAATCATCAATGTGACACAACTTGATCATAGTAGCTTCCAGAATCAAACGCGGATTGGAGGTAAATCTTATATCTTCCTCGCGGTTGATCAAAAAGTTGAGCAGAACTTGCAGCTTTTCAAAACCTGCCATTTCCGCCTGGAGACTGATTTCCTTTTTATCGTTTTCGCTCATATCCAGAAGATGGTTTTCAGGGTCAATAAAACTGATCAAGAGATTCCTGAAATGATCCATCAGGGCCCGGTAAAATTCTTTGATATCATAACCGTAGTCGTAAATCCGGGCGAAAATTTCCATACATGTTTTTGGTGAACCTTCGATTATGGCTCGGGACACTTCGAAAACAATTTTCCTGTCAATAACACCAAGGATCTCGGTTACCTGATTGTCTTCAATTTTTGTCCCGGCGAACGATATGACCTGGTCCAGAAGGCTTTCAGCATCACGCATACTCCCTTCAGCCTGCCTGGCGATAAGGGCCAGAGAGGCTTTGCTGATTTTAACGCCCTCATTTTTTATTATGTTTTCCAGATGCTTGATGATCTGCACGGGGGGGATTCGCTTGAAGTCAAATCTCTGGCACCTGGAGAGTATGGTTACCGGAACCTTATGGGGTTCTGTTGTGGCGAAAATGAACTTGACATGCGAAGGAGGTTCCTCAAGTGTCTTAAGGAGTGCGTTAAAGGCCGGAAGAGTAAGCATATGCACTTCGTCAATAATGTAGATCCGATACTTGCTCGAGGACGGCATATACTTTACATTTTCCCTGAGCTCCCTGATTTCATCAATGCCCCTGTTTGAAGCCCCGTCAATTTCCTGTACATCTACTGAAGATCCGCCCGTTACCTCAACACATGAATTACATTTATTGCACGGAATCCCGGGTTTGCCCTTTTCACAGTTCATGGCCTTGGCCAGAATTCTGGCGACAGACGTCTTGCCCACACCTCTCGGCCCACTGAAAAGATAGGCGTGCGCCAGCCTGCCTGTTTTGATGGCATTAATCAATGTCTCGGTAACGTGCTCCTGCCCGATGACATCGTGAAATAACTGGGGACGCCATTTTCTGGCTAATACTTCATAGGACAAATTCTTGTTCCCGGCCTTCAGCTTTCAGCCGTCAGCGGTAAGCGCGATAAGTCGTCTAAAATAAACACATGAAAACCGATAAAGCTATAGAATCCGGATAAAAAATTGATTCCCTCTATCACGGTTGCGCTGAATTCTGACTGCTGAAAGCTTCTTTTTCTATGGCGGAGAGAGAGGGATTCGAACCCTCGGTACCACTTTAGGTAGTACACGCGATTTCCAGTCGCGCTCCTTCGGCCAGCTCGGACATCTCTCCATTATTGTGTTAGCCCGTTTTACCTGTCGAGCCCGTTAACCGGTTTAACTGGCTAAACCGGTCCAACCGGCAGAGCAGTTTGGCGGAGAGGGTGGGATTCGAACCCACGTGCCCCGCTATTCACGGGACAAATCGATTTCGAGTCGACCCCGTTACGACCACTTCGGTACCTCTCCTTATATTTCAAGCCTTTTTTCGCCGAATCTTGAAAAATTCCTGCATAAGTATCCTGCACTCTTTTTCCATGATCCCTGAGGTAATTTCTATCCTGTGATTGAGTCGATTGTCAGATGCTAGATTATAGAGGGAACCCGCAGCTCCTCCTTTGGGATCCTTCGCACCAAAGGCCAACCGGGCTATCCTGGCATTTATGGCAGCTGACATACACATCAGACAAGGTTCAATGGTTGCCACAAGAATGGTGTCGTTCAACCGGTAATTTTGTAAAACCAGGCCTGCCTTTCTAAGTGCCAGGATTTCAGCGTGAGCAGTTGGATCGTTCAGAGCTACCGGCTGATTATGGGCCTTTGCCATGATCTGGCCGTCTGAACCGGCCAGCACGGCGCCCACCGGGACTTCTCCCATTTTCAGGCCTTTTTCAGCCTCCTTGAGCGCCTCTTTCATTAAATGATAGAGATCAGGATACATTAATAAAATATTTTTACACATTCTTTCATTTTCCGTCAACAGGATAGTTTTTGGGAAAGTGAAATTACTTGCCGTCTAACGTAAAGCCTTATATAGTACTGGGGGAATGCCCACAGGAGGGGCATGTTTCATATACTCTCCTGAAAGGCAATGATGGTGTATAATTTTTCGAGTGACAAGTGACTAAAGTGATCTAAAGTAATTAAAACAAAGGATTCTGCAATTACAATGGATTGGTCCCTAAACTCAAACAAACAACAAATAGGTAAGATTGTCGAGTTACTGATCCTAAAAAAGACGGAAATCGGAGTTCGAATAAAGGGACACGAGAAACCTTTTAAATCAAAACTTATCAAATTAGACTCAAAAAACGTTGAAAGCCCTTCAAAGGCCCCTAAAAAGCTGTCCGTCCTGATCATGGAAAAGCTCTTTCCGGAACAGGGAAACAGTCTGATTGAATCCTCCCCGGATATCTTAATGGAATGCGTTTTGGGTGAAGTCCATTTGCGCTTTAGCAGTCGGTATTTGGGAGTCAACAGCGATTATCCCTATTTTGGCATAGTATTAGCGCTTCCCGACTCCCTCGAAATAAAGGAACAGAGAAGGGATGACAGAATTATCCCGAAGGTGCCTGATTTCATTTCCGTTGGATTCAGTCTGGGAGATGAATCAGGAGAGGAACGGTCATACGAGCTGGATATTGTTGATTGTTCAAGACACGGCCTGGGCCTTTTGGTGACGGATAAAGAGATTGAGCTGCTCCGCATGTTAAGGCCGGGCGATAAGATTAAGGACGTAACCTTCTACGCAACATGGACCATGATCCAGGTAGACGCCGTTGTCATTCATAGAAGCAGGATTGAAAGCGGAGAACATAAAGGCCAGTACGTCATTGGTATTGAATCGAGCGAGATTATTGAGAATTGTAAGCCTCCGGACAAGCAGCCGGGAAATCACGTCAACTCCGGATAACCCGAGCTTTCCGAAATCCGGATCTCAGGCCCTTCGCCCTGCGCTACTGCCCGGCTATCGCTTTAAAGAATCCCCACACGAAGAGTACCGCTTTATTCTCCAGCAAGGCGACAAGGATTATAAACCTAATGATCATGTCTTTGGAGAGTCCTGTCATGGCATTCGAGTGCGGTAATGTAAGTGAAGATGATTTAACGCGGGAAAAGGAAAAGGCCCGACGCCTACGACACACTCAGTGGTGGCTGAACAAGATCCAGAAGGGCGTATGCTATTACTGCGGAAAGGAAGTAGGGCGCATGAATTTGACCATGGATCACGTCGTTCCCCTCAGCCGTGGAGGGAAGAGCAAAAAGGGAAATATCGTGCCCGCCTGCAAGGAATGCAATAACAAGAAAAAATACATGTTGCCTCTGGAATGGGAGGAATACCTAAAATCGTTAGATGAAAGATCCGTTGAGTCTTAAACCCGCTTCACTTCAACCTCCATGCCGATAAGGGTGTCCGGTTCCATTCCTACAATATCACTGGCACGTCCTTTGTTAACGGCAATCTCAAGACACCCGGAGCTTCCTATCAAAGCCAGTGTCTCACCGGCTTCTACTCCACTGTAAGTATTCCCCAATCCTTCAATAGCCGTTTTTCCAAGCATTATGACGGATTTTTGCGGTCCTAAAAATTCTTCAAGGTCTTGTCTCTTAATATTGGTGATAAGATTCCCGAAATGGTCGATTCGCATGACACAACCGTAGAGGCTGTCACCCCTCTGCTCCGATAACGGAAGCTCAAGCATTACGGGATCGCCTATAGCTTGTCCCATTGCAGGGGGATCTATGCCCTTGGATATGTGAGCTGCTACAGGCGCAAAAATGTCCCTACCATGAAACGTATGGCTGATATGAGACAAGAAGTAACGGCTTTCTGTGACATGGATAACCTCTGACTGCCTATGATCCTTGATGATGGGCCAGAACACGCCGTTGTCAGGCCCTACAAAAATGTGATTCTCCGTTTTGACCACGATTGGGCGCCTTTTTCCTCCTACGCCCGGATCGATCACCGCAACATGAACGGTTCCCTCTGGGAAAAAAGGATACGCTTCCTTAATCAGCATTGCTGCCTCTATTATGGATCCTGCTTTTACAGAATGGCTGATGTCTATAATCCGAGCCGCAGGATTAATTGAAATGACAACGCCTTTCATAACGGCTGCATAGGGATCTTCCAGGCCGAAATCTGTTGTCAATGTAATCGTGCCTGATAACTTCACGCCCAGCTCTCCACAAGCCCGGGGACTATTTCCCCGGCCTTTCCATGCAATGTAAAGTCCATAAACCGGGAATGAGGTGTGCTTTCGAGATTGATTTCAGCCAAGACCGCACCCGCGGATTTCGCCTCCAGGGCTAATGAAGCGGCCGGCTGAACAACACTTGATGTACCTATGACCAACATGACCTGGCAGTTTCTTGAGACATCGACCGCCTGCCGCAGGACATCCTGATCAAGGGACTCCCCGAACCAGACCACATGAGGACGCAGAAGACCTCCGCATGACTTGCATTTAGGTACGTTTCCAAGATCGGTCGAACGATCCAGGAAGATTTTGTGGCATCTCGTGCAACGCACCTTCCAGAGGTTGCCATGAATTTCAATAATATTCCGGCTTCCGGCGAGAAGGTGCAGGCCGTCCACATTCTGTGTGATAACGGTAAAATGCGGCACAAGATCTTCAAGGTCGACCAGGGCCCTGTGGGCAGGGTTGTAAGTAACCTTGCTGATGAGATCACGACGCCAGTTGTAAAATTTCCATACAAGTTCCGGGTCCCTGGCAAAGGCCTGCGGCGTGGCCAGATCTGTGGCACGATAATTTTGCCAGAGCCCTTCATCACCTCTGAATGTAGGCACACCGCTTTCCGCGGAAATGCCGGCACCGGTCAGCACTGTCACCCTTTCGGCCTTTTTCAGGATATCTCTAAGGTCTGCCATCTTTTCTTCCATTTTCTTGACCTCCACCGGCACTTTTTATCTTTATCCGACAAGATCAATCCCGTACCATCTACCGGAGCTACGGGACAGCGTAGCGTTGCGCCCGTCCTCCGTAGCGGGCTACTGCAGAGGATGGATAGCCGGCTGACTTCTGGCTCCCGGCTCCTATCTTCTGTCTCCTTATAATAAAACTACCCGACACCTCCGCCCAAGTCAACCGGACTTGACGTCAGATCACGGTTTTCTTGACACAGAAGCTTCATTATCATATTCTCCGCTTTATTTCCTTAGGAGATTTTCATCAATAAGCATGAATTTTGAGCTTTCCAAAGAACAGCTGGACATACAGAAAGCGGCCCGCGAATTTGCAGAGGGCGAATTCAGGGATATTGCAAGAGACTGTGATCTAAATGAAGAATTTCCACGCACCCTCTTGGAAAAGGCCGGGGATCTCGGCTTTATAGGGGTGTTCATAGACGAAGAGTATGGCGGTGCCGGATTGGGTTTTCTGGAGCACGCACTTATCCTCGAAGAATTTTGGAAAGTGGACCCCGGCATCGGCCAGGAAC
The DNA here is from genome assembly GCA_964543315.1 of uncultured Desulfobacteraceae bacterium. Lineage (GTDB taxonomy): Bacteria > Desulfobacterota > DSM-4660 > Desulfatiglandales > Desulfatiglandaceae > JAFDHL01. The sequence continues at coordinate 27,769 of CAZIXY010000004.1, forward strand.
TGTGTTCGGTTTCATTCGGGGCCGAGGAATTTCTCCTCTTCGGCACCCGGGATCAGAAAATGAAATACCTGCCTCCCATAACCCGGGGGCAGGCCATTATGGGATTTGCCATTACAGAGCCGGATGCCGGGAGCGATACGCTGTCCGCTTCCACCTCAGCTGCATTTGACGGCAATAGTTATGTCATCAACGGCAGCAAAGTCATGATCGGGAACGGGAGTCTGGCAGACTTTTTATTGGTATTCTGTCTGACAGAACCGGAAGAAACGGCCAGATCGCAAAGACACAGTATCCTGGTGGTTGAGACGGACAGGGAGGGATATGAGTCTGATAAGATAGAAGGAAAGATGGGGCTCAGGGCCTCTGATACGGCCAACGTGTTCTTTTCGGACGTGAATGTCCCCGAAGAAAACCTGGTTGGTGAGAGGGGACAGGGGTTTCCCCAGTTGATGCAATTTTTTGATCGTTCCCGCGCCTATGTGGCCGCACACGGGGTCGGGTTAGCACAAGGCGCCATGGATCTGGCGATCAAACATGTCAAAGCCCGTGAGCAGTTCGGGCAAAAAATAGCCTCTTTCCAGGCAACCCAGTTCAAGATAGCCGAGATGTCAACCCAGGTGGAACTTGCCCGCACCCTGACGCACAGGGCATGCTGGATGATCGACAACGGCAGATTGGACACGAAGACCGTGGCCATGGCCAAATGGTCCGCATGCCGGACAGCCGTGGAAGTCGTTGACGAGGCCCTCCAACTCCACGGGGGATACGGATATATAAACGATCATGATGTCGAAAGGTTTTACAGGGCGGCAAAAGTTCTGGAACTATACGAAGGCACAAAAGAAATTGAAAAGTTGATCATAGCACGTCGTGTGCTTGGCAGGTACTAACAACCATTAAAGGAGGGAAGTCATGAAAAAAAGAATATGTTTTTTGACCCTTGTTTTATCTTTTCTGGCTGTATGGGCAATCCCGATCAACAGCGCCCTTGCTGCCGAGCCGATTATTTTGGGCGTACCAACCTCCCTTGGGTTCCTTGAGGGTAAGGAAGGCCTTGCCTGCGTCAATATGGCGGTTGATGAGATCAACGGTAGCGGTGGCGTCAATGTGGCGGGCGAAAAGCGACCCTTCAAGGTGGTTGCCATTGATGCCAGGGGGGCCGAGCCGGGCGTGCCTGTGGCCGAGGTAATTAAAGCCCACAAAAAGCTTATACTGGAGGATAACGCAAATTTTATTGTTTTCGGGTCATTCAGATCCGAATGTGCCATTGCCTGCATGGACGTGGTGAGTCAGTATAAAGTCCCGATGATCCTTGGAACGGCTATGTCGCCGGCCATGGAGAAAAAGGTGAAGACCGAATACGATAAATACAAATACACTTTCAGGACCTGCCTGAACGCCGTTTACCTGATCAAGTACCTGGGCGGCACCATGGCCTTCCTGAAAAAGAATTTCGGCATTGACAGGGTTTTTATTATGAACCAGGACGTGGCCTGGGCCAGGAAGACCGCTGAACTGATGGTCAAACTCGTTTTTAATAAAACGGGATGGAAAGTGTTGGGCCAGCAGGCCTATCCGACCGGTGCTTCGGATTTCTCAGCGGGCCTGATGAAGGCGAGGGCCAAGCGAACGCAGATTATTATGCCCATCTTTGACATGCCCCAAAGCGGTATCCTGGTCAAACAATGGAAGTCCATGAAGGTCCCTGCCCTTGTAGTGGGTTTTATCTCACCCCTGGCAGGTCCCGGTTCCTGGGAACTGTTTGACAAAAAGATTGAAGGCGCCATGAACGCTATCTTTGAAATCGGCAATGTCCCCTGTCCCAAGGTGCCCAAATCCGTTGAATTCTACAACAAATATCAGAAGAAATACGGAAAACCTCTTGAAGCAGGACATTCACCTGCACCGGCATATGAGATGGTCTATATCCTGAAAGAGGCCATTGAAAGGGCCGGTTCCATAGACGCGGACATGGTCGTGGCCGAACTGGAAAAGACAGACCGTATGGGCGCCATGGGCCGCATCCGTTTTAATGACGGTCACCAGGTCGTTTATGGTACGGACCCCAGCAAAACGGCCTTGGGATGTATGGTGCAGTGGCGTGACGGCAAGAGGCTCGTTGTTTATCCGCCATCGGTTGAAGAAGGCAAAATAGCAACTGGTTACTAAAATATTTGCCCGGCCGGGGGATTCAATCCGGTCGGGCAAAATCTATACCTTTGACTTTCAGGGTTTTTCCATGCTTATCGGCACACTCATTTACGGTTTTATCAATAGCTGCATCCTTGCCCTTCTGGCCATCGGTTTCAATCTGACATTCGGCATCAGCGGGGTGGCAAACTTCGCCTACGGGGCTATTTATATCTTTTCAGGGTTTCTGACGTGGATAATCCTGAACTCCATTGGTCTGCCCTATCTGCTTTCAGTTGTCATATCCATCCTATGCGCCGCCTTGATAGGCCTCCTGGTTTATTACATCGTCATTCTGAGGGTGAAAGGGTTGCCCCTGTCCGAAGTCATGGCAACCTTTGGGTTGGGCCTCGCCATTATGGAGCTGTTCCGGTATTTCGATTTTGTCGGTTTTAAGTACACACTACCGGTCTTTTTTGACGGCAGTATCGGCTTCGCAGAGGTCTATGTAGATTATCAGAGGATCTTCATCGCCCTCATAGCCGTTGGGCTGACTCTGTTTCTCTATATTTTCACGCGTCACACCAAAACCGGACTGGCCTTCCGGGCCATTGCGCAGGATGAAAGGACGGCACTCACATTCGGTATTGATTCCGATCGTATCGGCGCAATTTCCATGGCCTTTGGAGCGGCACTCGCAGCCATCGCCGCTATCGTCATACTGCCGTTAGGGACTATCGCCGTTGAAGGGGGATATGAAGTCCTCATCAATGCTCTGGCCGTCTGTATTGTGGGGGGATTAGGCAGCACGGTCGGGATCTTGGTTGCCAGCGTCTTGATAGGATATGCGCAGACCTTCACTGCCAATTATCTGGAGCCCCACTGGATGATGCTTGTGAGCCTGATAGCCATTGCGGTCGTCCTGACCATAAAACCATCCGGGATCTTCAGCCGTCAAAAGGAGTTGGAAGAAAGAATTTAAGGTATCAATGAAAAGGCGTAAGGAAAGAATAGACCGTGGTATTAAGGCACGCTCCGAAGACATATTTGCCTTGTCTTCTTATCGGGAAATGCTCTACCTGCTGGCCCCGAGGGCAATTCCGGTAGTTGGGCTTCTGGGGGTTGCCCCTTTTATGAGCCCTTACTGGCAGGAGATATTTATTTCCACAGCGGTTTATGCGCTCCTTGCCACCAGCTGGGATCTGCTTATTTCAGCAGGGCTCGTTTCATTAGGGCAGTCACTGTTTTACGGTATTGGTTCTTATGTCGCAGGCTCACTCAACCATTACTGGGGGTGGTCTCCGCTTTTTACAATACCGGTTGCCACTGTTGGGGGCGGGCTCTTGTGCACCCTTTTTCTTCTCCCCGTTCTAAGACTCCGGGGGATATATTTCGCCATGGTGACGCTGGTACTTCCCCTTATGTTTTCGCGGCTTGTGGAGGCGACCCGAATACTCGGCGGCACGGAGGGCATGCCGGGGCTAACTCCTTTTCCCAATCAGTTGACGGCCCTTTACGTCATTCAGTTTGCACTTCTATCAGCATTGTTCGGTTTCAGACGGCTCATGGCCTCGGATTACGGCCTTGTGATCAGGGGAATAAATGACAATGACCGTTCCGTGATGAACGCGGGAATCAATATTTACTGGTACAAAACACAGATCCTCTTCTTGGGTGCCTCGGTCGGTTCTTTTGCAGGAGCATTCGGGACCCATATGGATATGTTTGCGGGTATGCCCGGTTTTGCCCTTGATTACGCCATTATGCCGGTTGCGGCTGCCGTTGTGGGCGGAATGGGAACCTTTGCCGGGCCCATGATTGGTGCCTTCATCTTGGTGCCCTTATCAGAAATACTCCGTGCCTTGGGCGCGCTCAGGATCGTCTTTTACGGACTCTTTTTGGTTATCTTTATTGTTGCGCTGCCGGAAGGTATTTTTCACTACGTGCAGAGAAAGTATCATCAACTTGAAAGATGGGTAGAACTGGTATGAATCAGCCACTCCCCCTGTTAAAAGTCTCAGGTCTTACGAAGTCCTTTGGCGGCGTCATGGCGGTTTCAAATGTCAGTTTTGAACTGCAAAAGGGTGAACTCTTAGGTATTATAGGGCCCAACGGCTCTGGAAAAACCACACTGGTGAACCTGGTAACAGGATTTGTAAAACCCAACGCGGGGATGGTTGAATACAGGGGAAAAAACATTACCGGATGGGCTCCATACAGGGTCGTGGGTCTCGGCATCTCGCGCACGTTTCAGATGGTGAGGCCGTTTTACCAGCTCCCCGCCTTTAAGAATCTTATTGTTCCCCTTTATTCTTCCAGGGTAAAAAAGTTGGCTGGCGGTAAATACGGGGACCGTGACGCCGTTGCCCTCGACCTGCTTGAAGAAGTGGGGTTTGAGCGGGATGCCCGTGTCGCCTACAAGGTGGCCGGTTCGCTTCCCCAGGGCTACCTGAAAAGACTCGAGCTCGCGAAAGGCATGGCTTTAAGACCCGATCTTATCATACTGGATGAACTATTTTCAGGACTGAGCCTGGCAGAAGTGGCAGGTATTGTTCCCATCATTGAAAAGCTTAGATTCCAGGGAATAACCATTATCATGATAGAGCATCGCCTTAAAGAGCTATTCAGGATTGCCGACAGGGTCATGGTCCTGAATTACGGTGAAAAAATTGCAGAGGGTTCAGGGGAAGAGGTCATGGAAAGCGACTCTGTAAAAAAGGCATACCTGGGGAGTGAGACCCAGTAACGGACCCACGACCCAAAAAACGGGTTTTTGATTCATCCTAAAAGGAGTTATGACAAGAGATGATCTCAGGAGTGCGAAGTGACTAAAGTGATCTAAAGTGACTAAAATTAAGGAATTCTTTTATTCTATAAATAAGATGGAGCAAAGCGACACCACAACTTTAGGCACTTCAAACTTTAGCTCATTTTAGGCACTCTTTGGAGTTTACCCAGACTTAGCCAAAGGATTCTGCCAAGCTCACATTAAGTGGCTTATCATAGTGAAGTGAAGAAGGATACAGATGCTTTCCGTTAATAACCTGATGGTCTTTTTTGAGAATGCCCTTGCGTTGAATGATTTCAGTATGGAGGTAGAGGAAGGCCAGATAGTCGGTGTCATAGGCTCTAATAGTGCAGGTAAAACAACGTTGATGAATACCCTTTCAGGCCTTATCATTGACATGCGGATTAAGGAAAAGCGCAGGGGAGGAGAACGTATTACCGTCTACGGTGAAATTATTTTTAACGGAAAAGATATATCTGAAACCAGACCCAGTGAAAGGGTGAAAAAGGGGATTGTGCTGTGCCGTGAGAGGCACCCCATCTTTCCTGAAAGCAGTGTTAACGAAAACCTCAAAATCTCAGGTTATCTGAGAAACAGGACTCAGGTACGTGAGATGACACAACAGGTTTTTGAACTCTTCCCGGCACTTGTTGCCTTGAAATCCAGGAAGGCCGGTTTTTTAAGTGGGGGCGAACAACAGATGCTGGCCATCGGTATGGCGCTTGTGGCCGGACCGAAACTTCTGTTACTCGATGAACCGCTTCTGGGTCTCAGCCCCATGATGCAGAATCTGTTGGTGGACCGAATCAAGAGCCTCAGGAATGAATCCGGCATTACGGTCCTTTTAAGCGAGCAATTTGCCCGGCCGGTCTTGCCGATGATAGACCACGGCTATGTCATTGAAAACGGTATGTTGACACTTACCGGAACGGGACAGGAGTTAATGGATAATCCCGAAATAAAGGCGGCATATTTCGGGGTATAAGTAATCAGCAAGATCGGCCGTCACGGGAATTGTATTTTTTCCTTAGAAGTCAAGCGCCTCTTGAAAAAGCAGAAATAAAGTCCCAATATCCAAATTCAAATGACAAATAAAATCCAAATTTCCAATACCAAAATGTTTTCATTTGACATTGGGCATTTATTTGAGATTTGAGCTTTGGAGTTTGACATTTAACACATTTTCGAAAAGAGCCTTACAGGTTCTTTGGATATGATTATGCCTCAAGAAATCCCTTTTGATAATATCTTCAATGCCTTTGCCGAGGCGGCCTCGAAATTCGGCGGCAATACGGCTATTGTCTATCTCGGCACGCGTTTCAGCTACAACCGCATCGTCAAGCTTGCGGAAAATTTCGCGTCCTCATTAATAGCCGAGGGAGTTGAAGAAGGGGACAGGGTCATCATGTATATCCCCAACAGTGTCCAGTGGGTTATTGCATGGTTGGGGGTTCAGAGGGCCGGGGCGGAGGCTGTTCCCATTACCCCAATCTATACGGCTCATGATCTTAAGTATATCGCCAACGACAGTGAGGCAAAATTCGTTATTTGTGCCGATACCAATTATGGATACGTAAGACAGGCTTTTGACGAGACCGGCCTGAAAAAGGTTGTCGTAACAAGGCTTACCGACCTTTTACCGTGGTGGAAGAGACTTTTCGGCTGGGCATTCGACAAGGTCCCGAAGGGAAAGGTTTCCAAAGATGAGAATACCCTTTCTTTCAGCAAAATGGCTCAGACAGGAATACACCATTCAAGGCTTCCCAAGCTGAGAAAAAAAGAAAAGGATACGGCGGAGGTTCTTTATACGGGCGGCACAACAAAATTCCCAAAAGGGGTTCCTATTTCGCACGGCCTTTATCTGGAATCAGCCATTGAACAGATTACAATGAGCAATCCCCTTTTTCCACCACATGAGAATGTCGTGATCGGCTCATCCCCACTCTTCCACATCCTTGGGCAAACAACGGCCCTGAGTGTCCTTCTGGTTGGAGGTTCTATTGTTTTAATGCCCAAGGTTAATCTGGATGCGATTTTTGACGCGGTACAACGCTTCAAGGCCAAGACACTGATCGGGGTGCCCACCTTGTACAGGATGATCCTTGAACATGACCGGATCGACTTTTACGATCTGAGTTCCCTTGCCTATTGTTTTAACGGCGGGGACGTCCTGCCCGTGGAGATAAATCAGCGCTGGCGGAAAAAATTCGGAAAGCCCATTTACCAGGGCTACGGGGCAACCGAGACATGTGGAGGGGTTTCCATGTGCCCTGCCGCCGCAGAGAATCCTTTGAAAAGCATCGGTAAGATCGTTCCCAGCAAAAAAGTCAAAATCGTGGATCCCGAGACACTTGAGCCGGTCCCCGTGGATCAGCCCGGCGAGCTCCTTGTCCATTCAACCAGGATGGTCAGTAAATACTGGAACAAGCCCGAGGAAACGGCCGAGGCCTTTGTGGAAATGGACGGCCTTTTGTATTACAGAACAGCCGACATAGTTTCCATGGATGAGGATGGACATATATATTTTATTGACCGCACCGTTGATACGATCAAACACAAGGGA